>JAYUXI010000656.1:0-6441 GCA_043753085.1 Myxococcales bacterium
GAGGCAGCCGAGGGCTTGGTGTACGTGCACCCGTTCGACGACGACGACGTGATCGCCGGGCAGGGCACCATCGGGCTCGAGATCCTCGAACAGGTACCCGAGGTCGACACCATCGTGGTGGCGGTGGGGGGCGGGGGTCTGCTCGCGGGAATCTCCATCGCAGTGAAGAGCAAGCGGCCCGACGTGCGGATCATCGGTGTCGAGATGGCCCAGCTCGACAGCATGCGCCAGGCGCTCGCGCAGGGCGGGCCGGTGCTGGTGCCGCATGCCGAAACCCTGTCCGAAGGAATCGCCGTGCGCCGCGTCGGCCAGCGCACTTACGACGCCATCAAGACCCGCGTCGACGACATGGTCGTGGTCGACGACGAAGAAGTGGCCGCCGCCATCCTGATGCTGCTCGAGCGGGAGAAGACCGTGGCCGAAGGTGCGGGTGCCGCACCGGTGGCGGCGCTTTTGCAAGATCGCATCGAGCACCTTGGCGAGCACGTGGTGGCGATCGTGTGCGGCGGCAACATCGACGTGAACCTGATCAGCCGGATCATCGAGCGCGGCCTGGTGAAGTCGGGGCGCCTCGTCCGCCTGTCGGTCGACGTGCCGGACGTGTTTGGCGCGCTGGCTCGGCTCACCGCGCTCCTGGCGGAAGAGCGCGCCAACATCGTGCAGATCCACCACGAGCGCGCCTTCATGCCGGTGGCCGTGGCCACGCTCGGTCGTAGCGAAAGCAAGCCTTCCGCCATGGTCACCGTCGAGCTGGTGCTGGAAACCAGGGGCTTCGATCACGCCGCCAGCTTGCGCGAGCGCCTGATCGCAGCCGACTACCAGGTTCGCTAGCGTGCTCGTCCGCTCCGAACGGATTGTTGCCAGCTGGCGCGTACTTGACCCCTGGGTCCAGCAGTTGGATACTTGAGTCTCTATGTCCGCGCATCCGCCCAGTGGCCAGGGGCCCCCGTCTCTGGGGGACGTGATGCCGGAGGTTTCCGATCAGTCGTTCGGGAAGTATCACGTGTTCGCCACGCTCGGTCGCGGCGGAATGGCAGACGTGTACCTCGCCGTGGCGCGCGGGCCGGTCGGCTTCAACAAGCTCGTGGTGCTCAAGCGACTGCGTGCCGCCTTGGCCGACGAGCCCGCCTTCCGCGAGATGTTTCTCGACGAAGCGCGCCTCGCCGCACGCCTCAATCACCCGAACGTGGTCGACACGTTCGAGGTCGGCGACCACCACGGCAACTACTACATCGCGATGGAGTATCTCGAGGGGCAAGCCCTCAACAAGATCCTCCGCGCCGCCATCAAGCAGCGCCTGCCGCTCACCCCGCAAATGTGCGCGCGCATCGCGGCCGACGCGCTGGCGGGGTTGCATGCTGCACACACCCTGACCGACTACGACGGCAGCCCACTCGGCATCATCCACCGTGACGTGTCGCCGCACAACTTGTTCGTCCGCTACGAAGGCCACGTGAAGCTGGTCGACTTCGGCATCGCCAAGGCCGCCTCCGGATCCACCGAGACGGAAGTTGGCGTGCTGAAGGGCAAGGTCGCGTACATGGCGCCCGAGCAGGCCTCCGGCGAAGGCATCGACGCGCGCGCCGATCTCTTCGCGATGGGCGTCGTGCTCTGGGAGATGATCACGCTCAAGCGCTTGTTCCCGGGCGACAACGCGGCAGCCACGCTGCACAAGCTGCTCACCGATCCGATCCCGCTGCCCTCCGAGGTCGTGGATGGCGTTTCGCCAGAACTGGACCGCATCGTGTCCAAATCGCTCGAGCGCGATCCGAACCGCCGTTTCCAGAGCGCGGCAGAAATGCGCCACGCGCTCGAGGAGTACATCGTGCACGCCGGCGGCGCCCGCACCGACGACCTCGGGCGTTTCGTGTCGCATCTGTTCATAAAGCTCCGCGAGGACACGCAGAGCAAGATCCGCGCGTACATGACCCGCTTCAACAAGGCCGGCTCCACGCAAGAAGTCCGCGCGCTCACCGCCGAATCACTTCGTCGGGTGGAGGCGGCCACGGCGCCGGGGACGCCGAGCATGCTCTCGGCGGGGGGCGGCACCGGCTCGCAGATCGGTCCTGTCACCGGCTCGATGGGCCCGCCGCGCAAGAGCAGCAGCCTGCTCGTGCCCGTGCTGGTGGGCGGCACGTTCTTCGTCGGCGGCATCCTGTTGCTCCTCTTCGGGCTCCGAAGCCAGCTGCATTCCGCCGATCGCGGCGACGTCGTGGCTGCGTCGTCCACGACCGATCCCGTCTCGTTTGCGCCGTTCGCGCCCAGCGCGCCGAGCGTGCCCAGCGCGCCCGTGGCCGTCGCGCCCGCCGCGGCGTCCGTCGCGCCCGCAGTCACGCCCGACGCGCTGCCGCACGAAGAGCCCGCCGCGCCCCCGCACAAGCACAGCGGCGGCAAAGGCAGCGGCAAGACCACCGAGAAGCCGGTGGAGCCCGCCGCGCCTCTCGCCACGGGCGAGCCCGGATTCCTGACGCTGGAGACGTACCCCTGGACCAAGGTGACCGAAGGCGGACGCTCGCTCGGCAACACTCCGCTGGTGCGCGTGCCTCTGCCGCCGGGTACGCACAGCCTCAGGCTCGAGAACGCCGAGCAAGACATCAACAAGCAGCTCACCGTCGTCATCAAGAGC
This sequence comes from Myxococcales bacterium, assembly GCA_043753085.1. GTDB lineage: Bacteria > Myxococcota_A > Polyangia > Polyangiales > Polyangiaceae > JAYUXI01. The sequence continues at coordinate 2,627 of JAYUXI010000656.1, forward strand.
GGCGAGACCATGAGCAAGCGCATCGGCATCAAGTGATGCGGCTCCGTTCGGTCGTCTCGTTGCTGCTCTTCGCGTCCGTCTCGCTGCTGGCCAGCTGCAAAGACGACGTCGCGCCAGCGCAGCAACGTTCCGCGCCGCCCCCCATCAAGGTCGGCGTCATCGTGGGCAAAACCGGCTCGTCGCAGCAATCGGCCGCAGACATCCTGTCGGGGATCCGCGTGGCCGAATACCAGGTCAACTCGCAGGGCGGCATCGACGGGCGCCGGGTCGAGTTTCTGGTGCGTGACGATCGGGACGACGACGGCGACGGAATCGAAGCCATCGCCAGCGAGCTGATGGATCAAGGCGTGATTGGCATCCTCGGCCCCGTGCGCAGCGGGCAGGTGCTGACGCTCGGGCCACTCGTCACCGAGCGGCGGGTGCCCTTGCTCTCGGCGTCGGCTACTGCCGTCAACCTCCGCGATCTGAATGCGCCCGGGGATCCGTTCGTGTTCCGCATCATCCCCAACGACGATCTGCAGGTCAAGGCGATGGTCAAGCTCGCCAAGGACGGCCTCGGTGGCAACGCTGGCGGCTGCACCAAGATGGCCGTCGTGCATGCCGACGACGCCTACGGCAACGGCTTCGACGCCAGCCTCGCACGCGACTTTCCCAAGGCCGGCGCCGGTCTCACCATGGGCCCGCGACTGCCGCTCGGCGAAGAAGCCGCGGCGCAGTACGACGACATCCTCGCCAAGCTCGCCGCTGCGCAGCCCTCGTGCCTGGCCTTGATCGCGGTGCAAGACGTCGGCGGCACGTTCATCGCTGCACTCGGCAACGCCCGGCTCGCCGATCCGAATCTGTTTCCGGAGCGGTTTTTCGTGGTCACTGCCGACGGCCTCTACAACGACGGTTTTCTGCAGGCATCCAAAGTCGGCGCGGCCACTCGCGCCGACGGCGTGTTCGGCACCATTGCGGCCGCTCCGGATCCCTGGGCGCCGCTCGAGGACTTCCTGGTGCTCTACGCCCAGGTCACGCCCGGTGTCACCGCGGGCACCCTGACGTCGTACGTGGCCAACGCGTACGACGCGGCCATGTTGCTGTTGCTCGGTCGCGCGTACGCCAGATCCGACGTGCCAGAAGACGTGCGCAACGGCTTGCTCGAGATCTCGAAGCCCGGCGGCGACCTCATCGGCCCTGCGGACGTGCCGAGCGCGCTAGTCGGTGCGCAAGCGAGCGATTACGACTACAACGGCGCATCTGGCCCGGTCGACATCGCAGACAGCGGCGAGGTGGTCTCGGGGTTCCGCGTGTGGACGGTGAACAGCGGCAAGTTCGTCACCGTGGGCAATTACCGGCTGCAGGAGCTCGCACCATGAGCGCGGCGCGGCACGTCGCTGCTGCGTCTTTGGCCAGCTTGCTCGCAGGCTGCGCGCTCCGCCGGGAAGATGCCGAGCCCATCGAGATGGCGATCATCGTGCAGTTTCCCTCGCAGGCGGCGGCGATCCCGGTCGAAAACATCGAGCTGAGGATCTTTGCGTCCGGCGGCAACCCGACCAAGTGCGCCGAGCTGCTTGCCGAACGGCGCAGCGGTACCGATTCACTGGGCGCAGTGGTCACCCAGAGAAACAACATCTGCGAGTACTTTCTCGGCAACGTCAGGGTACCAGCCCCCGGCACCGACGCGGCGGGTCCGCCGGTGGGCGACGTGGCTTTGCTCGCCATTGCCACCCTGCCCAACGGCGAAGAGATCTTCACCGGTTGCGTGCAGCAGGTGCTGGGCGCCGGGACGGCCGCGGCGTTGCCGATCACGTTGTCTCGCAGCGGCAGGGCGGATACGGTCGTGTCGGCGGGCAACTGCCCGTCGCTGGAGCAACTGTGCGGCGCCGGCTGTGCGCCACCCTCGTGATCCCTGCGACGTGATTGCTCGCCCGCGCGGCTGCGGTAGCCGCTACGGCGTGTCGATGTTCGCGATGCGCGCGGTGTGCCGTGGCTCGGTGCTGACAACGCCCGTGAGCCATGCGCGCACGATGTCCCCGGCAAGGCCGAACCCGACCACGCGAGCGCCCATGCACAGCACGTTCGCGTCGTTGTGCTCGCGGGACAAACGCGCCGAGAACGTGTCGCTCACGCAGGCAGCGCGCACGCCGGGCATGCGGTTGGCCGTCATCGACATGCCGAGGCCGGTGCCGCACACCAGGATGGCGCGCTGCCATTCGCCGGCGACGATGCCGTGTGCGGCCTTCTTCGCGTAGTCCGTGTAGTCGACCGCGGCGCCGCCGTCGGTTCCCAGATCGACGACGTCGTGACCGGCCTTTTCGACCAGCTCGAGCAGGTGGTTTTTCAGCTCGAAGCCGCCGTGATCCGCAGCGAGGGCGATGCGCATGATCAGCCGCGCGCCTCGGGACGGGAGAACAGCAGCGCCACGTTGGTGCCGCCGAAGCCGAACGAGTTGTTCAGCACGTGTTTCAACTTTCGCTCGCGGGCCGTGTGCGGCACGTAATCGAGACGGCACTCCGGATCGGGATCGTCGAGGTTGATGGTGGGCGGCACCTTGCCCTCTTGCAATGCGAGCACGCACACGGCGCTCTCGAGGGCGCCCGCGGCGCCGAGCAAGTGGCCGGTCATGCTCTTGGTGGAGCTGACCCACAGCTTCTTGGCGTGATCGCCGAAGACCGACTCGATCGCCTCGGACTCGCGCACGTCGCCGATGTTGGTCGAGGTGGCGTGCGCATTGATGTAGTCTACATCGGAAGGATTGAGCTTGGCGTCCTTCAGAGCCGAGCGCACCGCGCGCTGGGCGCCTTCGTGGTGGGGCGCGGGCTGGGTGCTGTGGAACGCGTCGCTCGAGGCGCCGTAGCCACTGAGCTCGGCATAGATGCGGGCGCCGCGCGCCTTGGCGCGGGTGAGTGACTCGAGCACGAACACGGCCGAGCCTTCGCCGCAGACGAAGCCGTCACGACCTTTGTCGAACGGGCGGCTGGCGCGCTGCGGCTCGTCGTTGCGTTTCGACAGAGCCATCATCGCCTCGAATCCGCCCATGCCCACCGGCGAGATGGTGGCTTCCGAGCCGCCCGCGACCATGACCGACGAGCGGCCGGTGCGGATCCAGTCGTACGCGTCGCCCAGCGCGTGGGCCGAGGACGAGCAGGCGCTGGTGGTGCAATAGCTGGGTCCACGGAGGCCGTGCTGGACGGTGATCTGGCCTGCCGCGAGGTTCGAGATAATCTGCAGGATCGCGTACGGGCTAATCTTCTCTGGGCCCTTCTCGAGCAGCACCATCTTGGTGCGCTCGAGGGTCTGGATGCCGCCCAGGCCGACGCCGATGATGCAGCCGGACGTGTCTTTCTCTTCTTCGGTCAGCTCGAGGCCGGCGTCCTTGACCGCCATGGCGGCTGCGCCGACGGCGAACTCGGTGAAGCGGTCCATCTCCTTCACCTTTTTCTTCTCGGCGAAGACGAGCGGATCCCAGCCCTTTACCTCCGCGGCGATGCGGCAGCGGAAGCGTGACGCGTCGTACGCAGAGATCGGTCCGACGCCGCTCTCACCAGCCAGCAGGGCTTGCCAGCTCGTGCGCGCATCGAGCCCCAGAGGGGTGATCATGCCGAGACCAGTGACGACGACTCGTTCCATGAGAAGGCCTACGCTTCGGTGGGTTTCGCGACTTCGGCGACACGCTTCGGGAAAAAGTCCCGGAAGAGGGCCGCCGGATTCGACGCCAAATTCGACGCCCAACTTGACGCCCAACTTGATGCTGGGGTTCCGGCGAGGGCCGGAGTTACTTCTTCACGTGCGCTTCGACGTACGAGATAGCGTCCTGGACGGTACGGATCTTC
>JAYUXI010000657.1:0-6440 GCA_043753085.1 Myxococcales bacterium
CGCAGAGCAGACCCGATGATCTCCCGGCCGGAACGTCCGCGGAGCTGGGGCAGCAGCACGATCTTGCCGGCGGCATGCAAGCCGGCCGCGCGATCCCGGAGCGCCTCGACGTCGGCCGCGAGCTGGGCGAACGGAATCGACGCATCGCTGGCCTGGCGCAGGATTCCGAACACGTCCGCCGTGCCGTTCTTGATCGATGCAGCCACGGAGTTGAAGGCCGCCGCCGCGACCAGGTGCGTGGGCATCACCACGGTGTCGCGGTTGAACGCGTCGACGATGGCCTCGCCGAGCTCGCGTGTGTATTCCGCGTCGCGCGCCGCGTCCCGCACGATGTGACCTTGGGCGTCGCGGATGAGGCTGATCGGATCGACGATGCGGCCGCGTGCATCGTGCGAATTGCCGTCGTCGTCGACCGGGTTGCCGAAGCAGTCGAGCGGCTGCGAGAAACGGACCACGCACGCGCCGTCGAGGGCGAGCAGCTTGTTCATGAACGAAAGCACCCGCCCGACACGCGTCGATTCGTCGTCCTCGATGATGTAGCGTGCTTTGCCCTCTTCCTGGAGGAAGTCGTCGATGAGGGTCTCGGCTTCGAGCGTGAGCAGGTAGTTGATGGTGGCCGGCACGAAGAACACGGGTTGCGTTTTGCCGCGCTGGCTGCTGCGCACGAACGCTTCGAGGCCAGTGCCGGCGAGCCCGAGCTTCAGCCGCTGCTCGACGCCGCCCGAACGAGAACGTGTACCGCCCGGAAAAAACAGGCTGTGGTAGCTGCGCTCGATCAAGATGCAGGAGTACGTCTTGAGGACGTCTTTGTAGAGGACGTGCTTGAGGCGACGGTCGACGCGGTAGGCGCCGAGGTTGTGCATGAAGAACGACAGCACCGGGTTGGTAAAAAGATTCTTGCCGGCGCCGTAGGTGGCCGGCGGCAACCCAGCGCGCTCGAGCGCGAAGCCGAACACCACCGAGTCGAGGTTGGAGAGGTGCGTGGGCACGTACACGACGGTGCCCTTGCGGCTCAACCGCTCGATTTGCTCCCGCGGGCCCTCGACCAAGATGCGTCCGTCGAGGGCGGCCAGGTCGAGCGAGCCCGGCAGGTTTTTCAGTGTGGCCCGCGGCGACATGAGGGTACCGAGAAGCGGCGCCATCGCCTTCGACGCGAACTTGTACACGCGCGGGTCGAAGTTGCCGGCGATGTCCCACGCGTGGCGCGTGGCCATTTCTTCCAGGCGATCTCTGCGAGCGCGTTCGCTCATCTTGCCCAGCGAGGACGCGAGCTGGCGCCACTCCGACAGCGCAGGGCCGGACGAGCGGGCAAGCCGTCGGGTCTCGTGGTACGCGGCGTCGTTGAGGAGAAACAGTGGATCGCTCGCCTGCTCGCTGACCCGGCGCACGACCTCGGCAACGATCGCCGGGCGCGCGTCGTTGAACGAGAAGATCTTCGCCGACATGGCTATTGTGCGGAGTAGGGCAGCATCGCCACGCCTTCGATCTCGACCTTGGCGCCGGCTTCGATGAGCCCGGCGACGCGCACGAGGCTCATGGCGGGGTAGTGCTTGCCGAGGCGCTCGCGCCAGCCTTCGCCGATGCGGGTTTGCGCGGCGCGGTATTCGTCCATGTCGGTGACGAAGGCCAGTAGTTTGACGAGGTGCTCGCCACCACCGCCCGCTGCGCGAACCACGGCGATCACGTTGTCGAGCGCGAGAAGGAACTGCGTGGCGAAGTCTTCGCTGACGATGCGCTGGTCGACGTCCCAGCCGATCTGACCCGATACGTGCAGCGTACGCCCTTCGGCGAGGATGCCGTCGGTGTAGCCGCGCGCCTTCGGAAAATGGGACGGCGTGATCGTCTTCGCTACGAGCGTCATGGCTGTCAGCGTACCGGCATCGCCCGATCGACGACTACGAAAAACTGGCGCGGCCGAGGCGGTCCGCGACCGCAACCCACGCTTCTTCCGCAGGCGGCGACTCGACCAGAATGCGCTCGGCGTCCGGGAAATTCTCCAGCGCGTACAGCGCGGCGTAGAGGCCCGCGGCGAACCCGGCCGGCTCGTCCGGCAAAGTGAGGCCACGGCCAGGCAGCAGGGCGCGTGCCAGCCAGACGGTGCCTGGCTCCTCGGCCCGCGACCGCAGCCGCTCGCGCGACACGAGCGACAGCGGGAGACGCGGCGCGTAATGCCGCCGGGAGAGCCCCGGCGCGGTGTGCACGGCGCCGGTTTCCACCACCGCATCGGTTCGCAGCGACGGCAGGTGCACGCGAAGAGCGCTCGCGCCGAGCGGGCCCGGCCGCAGCAGGCGCGGCGGGTCGACGGTGAGATCGATCAGCGTCGATTCGATGCCTGCCTGCGCCGGGCCTCCATCGAGCACGAAGTCGACGGCGCTGCCCAGACTGGCGAGCACGTGCTCGGGACGCGTGGGCGAAAGATGCTCGTGGCGGTTCGCGCTGGGCGCCGCGAGCGGCGCACCGAACGCCTGCAGCAAGGCAAGCGCCACCGGATGCGCCGGCACCCGCAGCGCCACGCTCGACCGCCCTCCAGTGACCACGTCTGGAATGCGTGGGCCGCGCGGCACGATCAACGTGAGCGGTCCCGGCCAGTACGCCGCGGCCAAGGCTTCGGCGCGCGCTGGCCAGGCGGCGCTGAGCGCGCGAGCCTCGGCAATGGTTGCAACATGCACAATCAGCGGGTGTCCCTGCGGACGACCCTTTGCAGCGAAGACGAGGGCCACGGCCGCGGCGTTCTCGGCGTGTGCGGCCAAGCCGTACACGGTTTCCGTGGGCATGCCGACGAGCTCACCCGCGCGCAGGAGCTCGCACGCCCTTTTCAACGAGGCGGCGGTCGGCGCGTAGACATGCGGGTGAGGGCTGCTGGCCATGGGCTGGGTCGTGGCATTCCACACACACGTGGACCTTCGTGGCGGGTCACGAGATCCCTACCAACCGAACCTTGGATCGCGACAAGACCGCGCTCGTCGGCGAAGTGGTCTCTTCATCGAACGAAGCGCTCCGGCGCAATGCTGTCCCGCGGCTGCGGAGGCCCTGCAACGGAGCGCGCGGTGTATCAGTCGGCGACGGCGGTCTTCGGCTTGTCGCTTTGGTCCGGGATGATCTGGACGCGGCGATCCGGGCCCTGCCCGTTGCTCTCGGTGCGGACACCGGTGATGTCGGCCAGGGCCATGTGCACGACGCGACGGTCGCGCGCGTTCATCGGGTCGAAGGTGATGACCTTGCCTTCGGCGGCGACGCGCTCGGCGAGCTTCTTCGCCATCTCGCCCAGCTGCTCTTCGTGGCGGGCACGGTAGCCTTCGGCGTCGACGGTGACGTGACGGCGCTCTTCGCCATTTTTCTGCGCAATACGGGACGTGAGATACTGAATGGCCTCGAGCACGCTACCGCGCTTGCCGATCACGCGGCCGGCGTCTGCGCCTTCGATCTCGATGCGGATCTCGTCGTCCTGGCTCTCTTCGTCGGTGGGGGCAAACTGCGCTTCCGCGTCGACCTCCATGTGGCTGAGAAGCGTTCGCACGAAACGAAGCGCTCGCTCCGACTGCACATCACCCGTGATCTCTTGTTCTTCGCTCACGAAACTGCCTCTTTCGAAGGTTTTTCTTTCACAACGATTCCTCCACCGCCGCCTGTTCCAGAGGGTCCGGAGGGCGGAATGGCACGCTTGGCGTACTGCTCGACGAGTACCTGCTGCAGGATGCCGAGCGCGCTGTTGGTCATCATGTAGACGCCGAGAGCCGCGGGCAAAAACAGCATCATGGCCGTGAAGATCGCGGGCATGAGGTACATCATCATCTTTTGCTGCTGCGGATCCTGGCCAGGCTGCTGCGGCATGATGCGCGCCTGCACGAAGCCGAGACCACCGAGCACGATGGGCAGGATGTAATAGGGGTCGGCGACCGACAGGTCTTTGAACCAAAGGAACGGCCGGTGGTACATCTCCACGGCGGTTTGCAGCGTGGTGTACATGGCCCACCACACCGGCATCTGCACCAGCTGCGGCAAGCAGCCGCCGAGCGGGTTCACGCCGCGCTTTCGATACAGCTCCATGGTGGCCAGGTTCTTGGCCTGCGCGTCGCCCGTGAACTTCTTGGTGAGCTCGTCGAGCTCGGGCTTGAGCTTGCGCATCCCGATGGTGGTACGGATCTGCTTGAGCGACAGTGGGAACAACGCGATGCGCAGACACAGCGTCATCAAGATGATGGCGAGGCCCCAGTTGTGCGTGGCGTGGTCGTGCAAGAAGACCATGAACGCCACCAGGAACTTGGCGACCGGCGAGAAGAACCCGAGGTTGATCAAGTCGCCCAGCTTGGCGCGGCCCCCGCCGACGGCCGCGAGCACGTTGCGCTCTTTCGGACCGAAGAACGCCGTTTGTCGGTAGGTGGCGACCTGGTGAGGAGCGAGCTGCTTTTCTGGGTAGATCAGCTTGGCGTGGTAGATCGCGGCGGCTTCGTCGTCGTCTGGCGCCTGGCCGGCCGCGTACCACTGCTCTGCCAGGGTCCAGCACTGCGGCTTGTCGCCTTCGGCGGGGATGAGCGCCTGGCCAAAGTAGTAGTTGGTCACGGCGGCAAAACGGTCCGTGTCGGGCTGGGTGAACGGCCCATTCTTGAAGTCGTCCTTGCCCTTGCGCTCGAGCGCGTCCGAGTTGACGCACATCAGCTCGGTGAGGAACGGCGACACGCGGCCGAGGCTGCCCTTCACCTCGACGTTCTTTCGGTACGCGTAGGTGCCGATCTGGAACGTGTGCTTCTTCGGCACCTCGGCGACGTTTTCGATCGTGGAGGCTACATCGAGCTCGAAGGGGCGGCTCGTGATCGCCACTGTCTTGGTGAGCTTCACGCCATCTGCTTCGTACGAGAACGCGCAGGCGCGGCCGCCGTCCGACTTGGTGGCGTCGAGCTTCCAGTTGAAGCGGTCGAACGCGAGCTGATCTTCGGGGCCGGCGGCGTGACCGGGATCGGTCCGCAGCAGCGTGCGCAGCGAACGCCAGCGCTCGTGATCCGGCGTGGTCGAGATGTCGAAGCCTTCGGGGCCGTTGGCGTACTGCGCGTCGGTGATGATGAAGTGCACCAGCGCCGCGCCGCGCGTCGACAGGTCGGCCTTGAAGCGATCGCTGCGAAGCGTGCAGATTTCACCTTCTTGCGGCGCGGCATTGGGCGGCGCGCCGGCGGCGACGGGGTCGACCTTGTCTGGCGCGAAGTCTGGCGCGTTGACGTAGTGCTCTTCGGGTATGGGCTGCGCTGCGTGGCCTTTGCCACTGATCATCGGCCAGCCGAACTTGAAGAACAGGAAGAGGCCCGCAGCAATGAGGACCCAGCGTAAAATGGCGTTTCGTTCCATGGGGGGCTGGCTGACGTGTCGTGGCGTGACTTAGCCGACTTGGCGCGCTGCGGGCGGCGGATCGTAGCCGCCAGGATGAAAGGGGTGGCACTTGCACAAGCGCATCGCAGCGAGGAACGAGCCCCGCAAGACGCCGTGAGCCTCGATGCATCCCGACGCGTAGCGGGAACAGGAGGGCTCGAAGCGGCACCCGCCACCCGGAATGAGCGCGAGCACCGGCGAGAGGAGCCACCGATAGAGCTCGAGCAGGGAGAGGGCAGCGCGCTGGATCACGGAGAGACGCCTTTCGCCGTAGGCGATGGCGATGGATCGAGCCAGTGAAATAATGAGGCGAAGGCGCTTACGGGCACCGCGGGGCCGCGCGCAGCTTGCCGAGCGCACGACGCCACTCGGCCTGCATGGCGTCGAAGCCAACTTCTGCAGCGCCCGGTCGAGCCAGCGCGACGCAGTCCCAGCCGGGCCCGAGCAGGACCTCGTGGCTTCGGCGAAACAGCTCGCGGGCACGACGCTTTACCAGGTTGCGCGCCACCGCGTTGCCGACCTTGCGGCTCACGATGAGACCCAGTCGCGATCGCTCGGAGGCGGTGGGCCGCGCCTGAACGAAAAAAACGAAGTGGGCCGACACGAGCCGTCGACCCTTCTGGAGCTCCTGGTACTCGCGGCGCTTTCGCACCCGCGCGACCTTCGGCAAGCATTCGTTCATGGGGACTCGCGCTTCGACCCGCCGCCTGATTCGGCAGAGCGCCGGTCCCTGTACGAGTCCGTGTACGAGTACGACTGAACCGACTTACTTCTTGAAGATCGAAACGGTGAGGCGCTTGCGCCCCTTGCGGCGGCGGTTCGCGAGAACTTTTTGACCGCCGGCGGTCGCCATGCGAGCGCGGAATCCGTGGGTGCGAAGACGGCGAAGGTTGTGGGGCTGAAAAGTACGCTTGCTCATGACTCTCTCCGACCGACTGGGTTTCCAGCCGGGCCGTGCAAACAAGCACGCTGCTTCCGCGTCGTCAACCTCCCTCGCGCACCGCGGTGTCGACGCCGCCCGGCCATGACGCAAGCCTACGCAAGTCGCGCGCGCAGGTGACTGAGCAGAAAGTCCAGCGCCA
>JAYUXI010000658.1:0-15124 GCA_043753085.1 Myxococcales bacterium
ATCGACCCTTGTGCTTCAGGGCACCTGTGGTTGCGGTGGCGGTGGCGGTGGCGGTGGCAGCGGCGGCTTCGGCGGCGGCGCGTCGATCGGCGTTTTTGCCACCGGCCCCGGAGCACGCATCGCGTTCGAGTACGTCGAGATGCAGCTGGGTGCTGGCGGCGCGGGCTCGGCGGGCGGGCAAGCGGGCACCGGCGCCGCCGGCCTCATCGGCACGGACTCTGCCCCCTGCGCAACTGCGTGCGACACTCGCTGTGGCCCAGACGTCGCTTCCTACCAGTTCGGCGCTCGTGGCGGTCCGGGCGGCGACGGCGCCGCTGGCACCGCAGGTAGCGGCGGCGCCGGGGGCGACAGCATCGGCGTCGCGTTGATGTCTGCTGCCACGGCCGATGCGCTCGATCCCGCTGCCATCCGACTCGGGCCGGGCGGCAAAGGCGAAGACGGCGCTCCGAGTGGACGCAGTCTACCGCGCGCGCCCTGACCCTAAAACAAGCGCGCTCGGTCGCGGGTCTCGCAATGGCTAGTTCCTCGCCAGCTATCGCTTCTCGAGTACCGCGACTTCGGCGCCGACTTGCGAGTAGCTACAATCTTCGTCGTACATGTAGTTGACTTCCGAAAGCACGACCGATTCCAGCGCGCTGCCCGTGAAGTCGGAATCGGTCGGCGCGTTGTCTCCCCACACGAGTTTGTGGAGCGGGTACTCCGTGAGCGAAGGCCTCCACGTGCCGCCGACTTCTTCCGAGCGCACCGAGCCACTGGCGCCACGCCCATACACCGCGCCGTTGCCATGAGCGGCGATCGCCGTGGACAGTGTGAACACCAAATCGAACGAACCATCGTCGGTGCGTAGACGAGCCTGCGTCGAGACGCTCACGATCGTCGGAATTGGCCCGAGCGCCATTCCGTTTTCAGTGCCTCCCGATCGACCGGGCGAGCATGTTCCGGTGCCCTCGGAGGCCTCGATTTCTAGCCGTGCAACCGAAGTGCTGCCGTTCGCGTACGTCACGTCGTAGGTCAACGTGCCGGTCGGCACGTTCGCTCGAGCCGCCGCGACCGTGAGTCCTGGTCGCTCACACTCGGCCGTTGGGCTCGTGAGCTCGTAGCTCCCGTCGGTTTGCGGCGCAGTCTGCTCGGGCATGCCGCCCGAGCACTGGCTCCGTTCGCCACCGCGACCGTCACCAGACGTCCCGCAGCCAACGGTCCACATCAACGCCAATACACCGTGTGCAAGTCGAGTCGTCATGACACCTCACTGTGCATAATACATGCCGGGCGACGGACCGACCCACCACGCCCGGGCTACAAGGCGGAGGAGCGAATCGAGGGCAATTGTTGGCACACCTCCGACACAGGGGGAGACTCGGGTGACATGGTTCGCTGCGGTTCCGAATCGTGCTGTCCGCCCTGCCGGTAGTCGGGGCGATGTGCTGTTCGCGAGAGCCCACCCGAAGTGGAATGCGTGCACGACAGCGCCTCCTGCGATACCGCGGATGGCCGAATTTGCGGTTCGAGCTCGTGAGACTTCTTCGGCATCCTCTCGGTGGGTCGCTCGACCCATTCCTCTGGCTGCATGACCCGGCGAATCGGGTGGCTGCATAAGGGTGCGTCCTGGCAGCGTGGCAGAAGCGAGAGCCATCTGCTCTCCTGGCCAAAGACGAGAGACTTTCCGTGTAGATCGCAGCGATTCACAAAGCTGCCGGAAACGCCGCTTCAAGGCCACGACGCACTCGAAGCACGCACTGCCCGTCGCCGAGAACATTTTCGACCGAAAGTTCGGGGTGGACGCGCCCGACGTCGCCTGGGTGACGGACATCACGTACGTCTGGACCGCCGAGGGCTGGCTATACCTCGCGGCGATCCTGGGCCTGTTCTCACGCCGCGGCGTCGGCTTCGCAATGAGCCAACACATCGACCGAGCGCTCGTCCTTCAAGCCCTGCGTAACGCCGTCGGTCGATGCGTTCCCAACGCCGGGCTCGTGCACCATTTGGATCGCGGCTCGCAGTATGCCAGCGGCGACTACCAGAGCGCCCTCGATGACCTCGGCAAAGGCCAGCGTTCGGTGGCTACTGCCGTCAGATGACGGTCGCGACGTTGCTCGTCATGTTCATTCGGCCGGCGCGAGTTCCCAGCGTGCGCGCAAATACGCTTCCAGCCGGATTCGCTCGTTGTCGGCGAGAGCCCGCTCGTAGATCAGGATCTCGCCAATCCTTCCGCGAAAGTAGCCGTTGCCACTGCCGGCGCCCAGGCCCTGGCCGCCGTTGACGCCGAGCAGCGAACTGCTCGCGAGGTGGGGGCCGAGTAAGCCCACTGGCCCAGAGTAATCTCTGGCCGGTTGCGTGCCGAGTTCTGCGCCGTTCTGCCAGAACCGCGGAAGGCCACCAGCATCGGCTCCCAACGAGACCACAACGAGCTGAGTCGAGTCCGACGGGAACCCAATTCCACGGCTGACCACGCCCTGCCCGGACCCAAACAGTATTTCACCGCGAGACGCGTCGGGAGCGGCGTCCGCGAGGTTCGCCTCATCGCTCCAACGCCCGAAGTACAGACTCCCGGAATCGCCCCTCTGATCGTCGTAACCAGTCTGCAACAGAAGCTGCTCTTGCGCGTTGCCGGCTGCCTCACCGCGAGCCACCGCGACGATCGTGATCCCCGCGGAGAAGTCGAGCGCGCGGTCATCGAAGACGAGGTAGCTCCGCTGCGACCGATCCTTGTCGTTCAGGCCGATCCACGGCAGCCGGCCTGCATCGGTGCGGAGATACCCTCCGGGCGCCTGCAAGCCGAGACCGTTTGCGTGGAACTCGCGCCCCGATCGGTCGAGCCAGACAAGCACCTTCGGGTCGGGCTCGTCCGGCAGATCGCTGGGCACCACTTCGGCGCTGACCCCGACGTCGGCGCGCAGCCACAAGGCGAGCCCCGACGTCGGAATCTCGACGGCCTCTTCGCAGCCGTCGGCCCCGACCCCATTGGCGTCTACGAAGCCTTCGGCGCAGGCCCCGATGGCGCAAGCGCCGAGCTTGCAAGTCGCTTGGGCCGATGCGACCACGCATGCGGTGCACGCGGCGCTCTCGCACCCGACCTCTGGACCCGTCGCCGCGCATCGTTCGCCACATCGCTTCGAGCCGCTCGCGCAGGCTCGCCCAGCGTCGCTCGATGGGGCATCGACGAACACTTCACCCAGATCGAACAGGCAAGCCGCCACCCCGATGACTAGGCAAGCGGCCAGCGCTGGCGTGCGTCGCATGGTCACACGCTAGCGCCGTTCGGTGTCGTGCGCATGTGACGAAAGAGCCGATGTCTCCGACCGGACGACTTTGTCGCCCGGGTGCGCTCGCCTCTTGTACGGCGGTCCGCAGCTTTGGGTACGGCCGGTGCAAGCGCACCCGTCCGGGCGGCGTATCAGATGCTGCATTCGATCAGGACACGTCGCGCCGGAGCTTGCGAACCCCAGGCTCACGCGGCGGCACGCCCTTTGCTCACAACCGCGCACATGCGCTACCTGGGCACACCGCACCGAGTTGGTGCCACCGTTGCCGAGTGGCGCCAGAAAGAGGAATCTCGAATGAACATCCACGCGACTCGGCTCGCACGACTTGCTCTTCTGCTGCTGTGTGGCTCGCTTGTCGGATGCGGCGCCGGGGACGAATCCAGCGCAACGCCCGCAGAGGCAGGGGGCACGCAAGAAGACGACGTCCGCACGGCACGCTGCCCTCGCGCCTTCACGCTGCACTTCGACGCTGCTGCCTTTTACTGGGACAAGGTTCGAGAAGAACCGCGTTACGAAGAAGACGAGCGCTCGCAGTTGCTCGACGCGATGGAGCAGGCGAATGGGCGCGGCGCCTTCGCCGCCACCTTCCGCTACGAAGGTCGCAGCTCGGGCCGCTGCGATTACGCGATCGATGGCATGGGGTGGCCGCGGCCAAGCGGGCGCTTCACGACCCGATCGAGTCGAGATACGCTGCAGATCGACGCGGGTAGCGTTCGCTACTACGTGACGGTCAAGGACTACGGGCGCGAAAGCCTCGGCCTGGCCAACCCGACCAACGCGGCAGTTTTCTCGAGTTTCGACACCGGCGAGGGCAGCGTGATGGTGAAGATCGGCAGCGCGCCCGTGCGGGTTGCGGAGGCACCATGACCAACGCGCCAGGCTCGGTTTTTGTACCTCGCGAACTGGAACTACGTACCGATCCGCGGTGCTCTTTTCCGCAGATCGTTGCCGCCAGTGGTGTTCCGGCACACGACAGTGAGAGCTTGGCGTGAAGACGTTGATTGTCGGTGACTCGATGTGCACGAGGCCCATGCGAAAATCGTTGGCGTCGTGGCGTAGGGCCGACTGAATGGTGGCTTTGGCTCCTGCGCCCGGAGCCCATCGCCACGCCAGGCGCTGCGCGCGAATGCTTCATTCGATCAGGCACACTGGTTCGGGCTGCCTGCGTCCCCGAGCCCTTGCGTGGGCACGGTCGTTGCGTTGTGATCAGAATGGATCTTCGTCGTCGACAAGCCCCCTGGGGACTCTGCGCAGCCTTGCCATTCGCCACATGGCTCGCCGCGGGCGGTTGCGGCGCCGCGCCAACCTTGGACGCGTCACCCGAAGACGGCGGCCCCGGAGGCATGCCTCCGGGTGCGGCCCCTGGGATCCCGCAGTCGGGTCCGGGCGCCACGACCGGGCCATACGACGACTTCCGGCAGGCTTTTCTCGACGACGGAGTGCCGGCCAACGCAGCCGACGCGTTCGCCGGCGCCGACCTCGACGCAGGTGCCGCGGGGGGGGGCCGTGCTTGTTCGAACCAGAGCTCGGCACTCTGTTTCCCAACAACTGGCTACGACCTCGGTTCCGATTTCAAGCCGCACACGGAGAAAATCTGTTCGAGATCACCCTGCGTGTACCCAACCAGATCTCGCCGTTACGGATCTACACGCGCGCCAGTGGGCACATCATGGCCGCAGCGCTGTGGAAAATCATCGGACGAGTCGGCACCGGTACCGTCGAACTCACCCTGCGCAGCGTGATCGTAGACGCGGCGGGTCTCCGCACGGCCGGGCCGTGGAGTGGAAGCCGCGGCAGTTTCGAGGTCGCGGACGTCGCCGCAGCCGGGTCCATCGTCTACTGGACCACCAGCAACGGCTCGTCGCTGCGTGGTTTCGCCATCGGCGACGAGACAACGCAGAGCGTTCTCGAGCCCGCGTCGGTCGATGCGAACGCCAAGTGCGTGGCCTGCCACAGCTCGACGCCCGACGGCCTCTACGCAGGGATGACCATTACCGATGACGCCAACAGCGGCGCGATCGGTCGGATCGCGATTCGCTCGGTCGACGGCGCACATACCGAACCCCCGTTCGTGACCGACACGGCGCGCGCGCTGCTGGCACGCACCCCGCAACACCTACCGTCCTTTTCGGCCGCCCATTGGTCGCCCGGTGACCGGCTCGTGCTCAGCAATGGGCGCCGCATCCTGCAAGCCAACTCGAACACAGAGCTGATGTGGACCGATCTCGAGGCGCGCAGCGAGGCCGAGGGCATAGGTTGGGGCGTCGTCGAACGGGTGGGCGATGCGCGGGCGGCCTCGGGCTCTGCCTTCAGCCACGATGGCACCCGGATCGTCTACGCGTCTGCTGACGGCGTCAATCACGGCGTCGTGACCGAATCGACTGACGCGCGCTTGTTTTCCGTACCCTTCGTGGCGCGGCGCGGTGGCATTGTGACCGCGCTCACCGGCAGCGACGACACGCAGCGCGCCGAGGCGTACCCGGCGCTGTCGGCCGACGACGCCCTCGTTGCGTACAATCGCTTCGCGCGGGGCGGCAGCTATGACAACCCCGCCGCCGAGATCTACGTGGTGCCGAGCAGCGGCGGTGCAAGCACGCGCTTGGCCGCGAACGATCCTCCCGCCTGCACGGGAAAGTCGAGCCCGGGATTGACCAACTCGTGGCCCAAGTGGTCGCCCGAGGTGAAGGCGTCAGGGCCTCGGCGCTACTACTTTCTGGTGTTCTCCTCGACGCGCGATCCGGCGGCCCAAGGCAAGCCGAACCTGTTCGTTGCGCCCGTGGTGGTCGAGGGGGGAGAGATGCGCTCGTACGCGGCTCTCTCGATCTGGAATCAGCCCGTCGACGAAGCCAATCACACCCCGGCGTGGGACGGGTTCCAACTTCCTGCCAAACCGATCAATTGACGGGAACGCCCGTAGTAGGACGTCAATGTCGAGTCCGCGCCCGCGCAACGCGCGGAATCAGGCGTTGCACGCCCATGTCCGTACCGGTAGCACCGGAGAACGGCGATGACGTATCACGAAGACGAGGCGGTCTGGATCGGCAGTGCCCAATCGGCGCGCGGCGCCGCTAGAATCTGGCTGCTACGGCGCGGATGCGTCGTGCTCGTGGTGAGCGGCTACGTCGACGTGAATCTCGCGCTGGATCTGTGTCTCCGCTTCGATGAGTGTATTCTGCAGGTAGCAACTGAGCTCCCCCTGCACGCATTCTGCGACTACCTGGAGGTCAGCGGCGCCGATCCGGAGGCACGCAAACTCGTTCAAGGCCGTGTCCGCGGCCACGCGGCGAGTCTGCATCAAATCCACTACGCGGTCCCTTCGTCGGTGCTGGCGCTGGCTGTCCAGGTCGCGTCGATGTTTCATGGCATCAAGACCACCACCTGCACCAGCGTCGCACGCCTCGACGCCAAACTCGAGGCGTGCCTGCAGCGAACGTGAGTGTGCTGGAGCGAAGAGGGCGAAGACAAGGCTCATCATGAGCGAATGCCACTCATGTTCGCGCGCGACGTGGATGCACACTGCCGGTTTGCAGCGGCTCGCGGCAGGCACGCGTGTTGCGCGGCCCGAGCTTCGACTGCTGGGCACGCTTGGTCTGTTCGGGTAGGCCTCTGTGTGGTGGCAGGCCATGTCCACCCCGGCGGCGCTTGCCGGCCCCAAGAGCTACGTCATGAGCCAGAGTCTGCGGGGAAGCACCGAGCCGGCCGTCGTGTGGAACCGGCTCACCGCCGACCTTTTCGGCGCGGCCGGTCCCTCGATGCGCAAGTATTTCGGAGTCCTCGAGCGGATGTGGACGCAGTGGGACTACGTCGAGGGGCCCGAGCGAAAGCTGTATGGTTGGGGCAACCAGTTCATGTCGGCGCCGGCGTCGCTCGCACTGTTCCGGTCGGCTCGCGCGGCGCTGGACCGCGGCCTGGCGGCCGATCCGGACCCCGCCGTGCAGGCGCGCATCGCGTTGTGGCACCGCTTCGTGGATGAGACCAAGCAATACCTCGAGACGCAGCCAGTCCCCGACAAGCGGACGCTGTTTCGCCGCAGCGACGACGCGCTCCGCGCGGACGTGGCCGGCGGCGCTGGCTGCCGTGACGCAGGGCAAGCCCGCTCCGTGACTTCGCAGCCCAGCATGCCGGAAATGTGGCCGGCGCAGCAAAAGCGGTTGCGACACGTGTTGCATCCGGGCGTCGCCATCTACGACACGAAGTGGGCTGAACGAGCACCAAGCCGCACCACCAAGACATCGTGGACGGCCACACCGCGGCGCCGCGGCACCACGCCGAAGCCAGGTGCGCTCGCGGTGAAAAAGGTGCTCACGCTCCGGAAGCCGCACCCGTTCACAGGGTCGGCTCGGCCGCTTGCTCGCCATGTGGACGCACGTGTGGGCGAACGCAGCCCCGCCCACCTACGACGTGGCAGTTCGCTGCGACGGAATCGTCGCCGTCGAAAAGATGGTGGGCACGTCGCTCACGGTCACGCGTGCAGCGACCTGCGCGATTCCGTCCACTGAGCCATCGGGCGCCGCGTACGTCACCTACTCGAAGTCTTGCGAGCACGAGGGAGCCCTAGACCGCGCCGCAGCCGCGCTTCGCGGCACGTCCGGGAGAAATCCGCGCCACCGCAAACTCGGCGATGGCCACGGTGCCGCCGGTAGCTGGGCGAGCTGAGTGCAGGCGGCGCCGTTTTGCCCCACCACCACCGCATGCACCGTCAGGTGCTCTTGATCCACACGGGAATCCAAGACGGCCAGACGCGCCGCGTGCGCCTTCTCAGGACCGTGTCCGCCGTCGCGCGACGGCCGCCAACGCAACGAGTGCCGCGAGCACTGTCCCAACCCAGTTTTCCTTCCGCGCAGGAAGCGACACGCTGCAGCCACCCTCGGAAGCTGGCGCTGCGTTTGCGCTTGCGCTGGCCGCCGTTCCTTCCATGCCTTCGGGCTTCGTGCCTTCGCGCGACCCCGGACCGGTGCCGCCCAACCCAGTACCTCCGCTGCTCGTCGCGCCGCTATCGGGCGTGTCCGTTGCTGGCGGCGCCTCGTAGCTCAAACCGACTAGGAACGGCGCCTCGCCAAACTCGAGCGGCCCTACGTCGGGCGCGCTCCCGAGGAAAGGCAAACCCACGTCTACCCCCTGGTCGGCGAGGTTGGAACTCGCCGAAGTCGGACCGTAGTTGCCGATGTCGATTCCGGTGCCAATCCAGTCGGGTGCGCCCGAAGGGTTGGTGGCCGGATCAATTCCCTCGACCTGCGCGTACCCGAACCAACGATTGCCGCGCACATCGGCGACGCGCGGCGTACTGCTGATCGGAGCGGGATCGTCGGCGGCGGAAAAAGCCAGGTTTCCGCCGGAACCCATCAGCACGTTGTTTGCGGCCAAGACGGTATCGGGATTGCCATTGGCACGCGCCTCGAAAAGGCGTCCAACGCTTCCGGTCAGCGCGTTGTTCACGAAGCGAAAGTCCTTGATAGCGGTATAGTGCACGAACATCGAACCCCCAAAGCCGACGAACACGTTGCGCCGAACCCAAACGTCCTCGATAGGGTTGCCGGCGTTGTACTCGCCGATGACGTTCCAAAGGTCGTTGCCCTGGTTGGTCTGCGTTTCGAACAGGTTGTACTCTACAATCGCATGCGACGGCCCGAGCTCGATCGGCGGCCCACGACGAATGGCGAAGTGGTTGTGGTGCACATTAACCGAGAAGCGACCCGTCAGCTCGACTGGGAAGTTCTCGGGAAGGGACAGCTGATTTTCGAAGCGATTCCCGTAGATCTCCACGCCGTCGTAGCCGATTACTACGAGCTCGGCCGAAAAGTTCGGTGAATAGTTGTTGTTGAACGACGAGTTGGGCCGACCTTGAATGTCCATGTGATGCAACTTCAGGCCATGCTGCACGTCGACGAAGCCATCGCCGCCGGTGTAACTCTTGTCGATTTTTACGCCGTAGCCAGACTGCTCGAAGTGCTTGATCTGACTGTGGTGGATGGCGAGATTCTGGAATGTGCCGCGCGCCGCGATGTTGCCGTACGCAGACGAGCCTTCCTCGCCGGCGGCTTCCTCGACCAGTACGTTGCGAATCTCGACGTCGCGCATGGTGGCCCGCCAGCTCGAGTAGAGCAGCAAGCCATATTTGTAGGAATGCGTGCAGTGAACGTCTTCGATGGTGACGCGGTTGCGGTTCTCCACCGTCATGCAGGAAAAGGCGCCGCGGTTCACGTAGGTGCCGTCGCCGTTCTGGGTGCGTCGCCCATCGAATCCGATGGCGCGAACGAACTGATTGCCGTCGACCGCCTCGTGTTGATTGTCGACTCCGACCGAGTCGCCCCAAGTGTTGCTGATGGAGACCGCCGGCACGGCTTCCTTCGTGCTTTTCAGCAACAAGAGAGGCGTCGTGTTCCACTCGCCGAAGCTGTCGACAAGCGCGGCGATGATGCTCTTGTCGCGGCCAGCGCCCTCGATCGACACGAGCTCGGGCACGCGCAGCGCCTCGCTGACCTCGTAGGTGCCCTCGGCAAAGTGAACGGTCTGTGCACCGCCGGCGGCGCCCGCGGCGTCGAGCGCTTTCTGCGGCGTACGCCACGGGCTGCTCGTGTCCCCACTGCCGCTGTCGTTGCCGCTCGTGGATACGTAGAAGTCACCAGCCCACGCGGCCGTCGGAGCGCCAACGAGCAGCGAAAGAACGACGGACGGGCAGAACAGATACGATGTTTTCATGGATGCTCCTGGTGGATGCGCTTTGCCTTGTCGGGGCGGGGCCGGGCCTGGCGGACGCCGACCCTCTCGACTACGTCGCAATCGTCGTGCCACGCTGGTGCCGCACGTTCGAGGGTCCTCGCGACAATCCGGGATGCGCAAACGCAGCGTCCGCGCGCCGGCCACCGCTGGCGCTCAATTCCCGTGCAGGCGCGCCTCCAGTTCGGCTTCGACACGCTCGCTGCTGCTGCCAGTGCTGCTTTCGATGCCGTGAAACAAGCGCGGCTACCTGCGCCGCCAGCGCCACCACTGGGAACGGAACTGCGTAATGGAGCGAGGTCACTGGATCGACCATCTGCTTCGTGCTCGAGGTAGGTCATCGGTAACCGAGTGGCCGGCGGCAGACGCCTTGCGTCCCTGCGCGATCTCCCACTCTAGTCTAGCGGCTGCTTCGACTGTGCGCATCCGTTCGCCGCTGGCCCGTGAGCAACACTCTCGACAGCCGCGGATCATGATCGAACGCTGCGTACGTTCGCCGTACGCCGGCTGCGCGCGGTAGCGGTAACCGTGCACTGCTCGGGCACGAGCTTTGCTGTGCCGCCGTCACCGACGGCAAGCCTTCGCGGATAGGACGCGGGCTGCTCCATCTATGGATCTCCTGCTCTTTCTCGCTCCGTTTGCGCTGGTCGTTGGCCTTCTGGTCTTCGCCAGCACCAGCAGCCTGCGCGTGGCTCGCGGCGAGCGCGACGCAGAGTGGCGTAGCGCGGCGTCGCAGCTGGGTGCCGAGCTGCTGCGCGGCTCGCGTGCACTGCGCTGGACTCACCCGTACGGCCAGATCGAACTTCGCGAAGTGGTCGAGGGGTACGGTGGAAGCCAACGACGCTTTCCGCGCGTGTGGATTCGCGGTCTTGCCACCCGCGGCGGCGATTCGCTGACCGTGCGGCCGTCTCGTCTCCTCGACCATCTGCCGTTGCTCGCAGACACATCGAGCGGCCACGCCGAGTTCGATGCGGAGCACCACGTCGTGGCCATGCCGCCGGCGCTGGCGGCCATGTTCTTCGATGCGCCGACGCGCGACGCCGTGGCGGCACGCTCCGACGAGATCGCGATTCGCGACGGCCTGCTGCAAGTTCGAGGCGCGCTCGACAGCGCCGAAGATCAGGCGGCGCTCATCGCGCTGGCGCGCTTCTCCGAGCTCCTCGCACGGCGCTGGACCGATCTGCTCACCGAGCCACAACGCTTGCTGACCGCCGCGGGGTTCGAAACCACGGCATTGGCCAGTGGCGTCGTGCCCACCCAGTGGCAGGCGCTCCGCCGCGGTCACCTCTGGGACGCCGAGTGGTCCAACTCGGATCTTGGCGAGCCCGCGTTGCAGCTCCGCCTCGACGGAGCGCCGGAAGCGCTGCGCGTGCCAGCTCGGTGCTCGCCAGAGGAACTGGAACAACTGCTGGACGCGGCCGAGGCAGCACGCGCACCACACACTGGGTACCGCGGCGGTCGCTGATCCGGAGCCGACACGCCAACTGCATGACCGAACGAGAAAGACCACGGGCCATCGCCATGCGCATCCGAAACCTCGGCTACGGCGGCCGCTTCGGCGACGCCGCGTGAATCGAATCGCTCAGCACGGCGCTCCTGGCGACGTCAGCAGCGGCATGGTGTCGCGTCAGCATTTCAGAGCGAGCGCGAGTAGCGAGCGGGGGGCCAGTGGGGCATGACGCGCAGGACGTCGCGCAGATAGAGTTCGGCGTCGAGCAAGTGCAGTCTACACGAAGCAATGAGGGAGAAGAGGTTGGCGGCGGCGGCGGCGTGATCGTCCGAGCCGAAGAAAAGCCACGCCTTTCTTCCAGCCGGCGACGCGCCAGTATCTGCGCACGAAGAAGAGCACGACCGTGCTGAGTCCGAGGCAGAATTGGAGCATCGCATGCCAGCCATTGGCGACGAAGACGGATTGCACGTAGCTCGTCACCCTCGAGGCTCAGCGCGTGGGTGGTGTCCGACAGCAGCCTTGCGGGGCAAATTCGCACGAACCCGTCGTGGTGCGCGAAGTCGCGCCCAAGCTCGACGGCCGTGCGCTCTGCCGCTGTCGTGAGTGCGAAAGGAGCTTCGACTGCGACGCAGCGCACCGGGACTCGACCCGATGGTGCAGTCGAAGTACGAAGAGATCTGCAACGCGACCGAGCGCGAAGCAGACGACGAGCTTAGAACTGCAGGGCCACCGCCAGATCGGCGTGGCCGGTGGCCAACGCGCGCGCTACCGGCGCGGCCGGTCCCGGCGCAGCGGAGGGAGCAAGGTCGAAGCGAGCGCCGAGCACGTCGAGACCGAGGCCGAGCTCCGCGTACAAAGCCGTGGTCAGCGCGGCCCGGGCGCCGACGAAAACGCCACCACCGAGCGCGAGTGCAGCCGACGACTGGCGGTCGGAGTAGCCTGCCTCGGCGAGACGCGCGGCATCACGATGGACCCGGTGCTGTAGATACACGGCCGCCACGGGACCTCGCCGAGTATCGCCTCCGGCTCGGGCCAGCCGTTCTACGCGCCGGCGCCGAGAACGCGCACGTCAACCGTGAGCAGCTCCAAGTTGTAGACGCGAGCATTACTGCTGCCGCGTCCGTTGGCGACGCGCGCGCCGAACCCAAAGCCGCCCTCGTTGTGAAAGTACCCGAGGCGCCCGACCTGGCCCAGCGTCCGCATCGTGCCCTGCGCGACGCCGAACGCGACGTCGACTTCGTTCGGACGGAGTACGAGTGCGCCGCCTTTTCGCGCCATTCGCTCCTCGGCGACGTCGCGGAAGTCTCCCGCCGCGAGCGACAGGATCTCCTTGCGAGCCACGGTGAGCTCGATGGCACTGCCCTTGCCGGGGCCGCGGCGGTGGACGAGGTATCTGCCCGGAGCCACGGCGAGCTCCACGCTCTTGGCAGAGTCGCCGAAGGCCTCGGCCACGATCGACTTAGAGCCCAGCGCATACACCAAACAGTGTGTGTCGGTGTCGCGCGGCAGCGCGATGCGCGACGCCGCCGCCGGATGCGTAAGCTGCACCGGCGTGAACTCGCGCAGGTCGAAGCTGGCTTCCGGGCGCTGCACGACGCCGGCGCTGCGCGCGGAACGCAGCCCCACCAGGCCGCGTGCGCCAACTTCCTCGTCGAGCTTCACTGCGAACGAGCCTCGGCGGCCATCCCTTGCTGCGGGAGTCGGTGCTGCGACACGCGTCCGTCACGAGCACGCGCAGCGCGGCGGGCACGTCGCCCACGCGGCGCTTGATTTCGTCGGTCGCTACGAAGAAGGGGCCGAGATGCAGATGCTCCCGATCGCCGTGGCCGCTGAAGTAGAAGACGATGCTCACCTCGTCGGGCCGCCGTGATCGCGCGATCGCTTGCGCCTTGGCCAGCGCCGCCCAGAGTTGCTCGGGCGATGGATCGGCAAGCACGGACGCGTTCTCCTTCTTCACGCTGCCGAGCTCGACGACGAGGCGGGCCACCCGCTGCGCGTCGCCTGGGGCAAACTGCAGCCGAACCTCGCCCGGCAAGCCGACGTTGTGGCCCACCGCCACGACGATGCGCAGTGGCTCGGCGACCGCGCTGGATGCGCTGAGTACGAAGGCCAGCAAGAGCGCAACGCGCAGCAGCGCACTCATGGCGACTGGACGGTCATCGGGATGGCCGCCACGTCGGCGAAATCATTGTGGTTGCGGGCTCGTTCTACGGCATCGGGAACGCCCGCCAGGATCCATCCCGGGCGTGGGTGGTCGTCGATGCGAATGGCCAGATCCGAATAGTGCGTGCCCGGCTCGAGCAAGGTGGGCGCGAGCGCGGTGGCGAACTCTCCCGTGTCTTCCAAGATGCCAGCCGTGGTGGGCCGCGCCACGTCGAGTGCCACCTCGATGCGTAAACGATCTCCCGCGCGGACCGCGACGCGATCGGTGTGACGGCTTTGCACGCCGTCGCGTTCGAGCACTACCGCCATGGGCAGATTCCCCTTGAAGTGTGCCTCGGTTACGGGCGAGACCGGCGGCGTGGTCGGGCTCTCGGTGGGAGTCGGCACGCGAAAAAAGAGCAGGGCTCCCGCGGCGATCGCCAGCACGGGCGCCGCGGCGTAGAGCGTGCGCCGCAGTGCGAAGACGCGGGCAGGCGCAGGCTCTGGCACACGCAGGGGCTCGAGCGGCGCAGCGTCTGCAAGCGCGGCTCGCAGACCATCGACGTAGCGAATGCACTCCGCACATTCTGCCAGGTGGTCTTGCGCTGTTGTCGGCGCGGTTTCTGCGTCGACGCCGCCGAGTGCCAGCGCGTCGAGGTAAAAGCTGCTTGGATGCATGCTCACGAGGGCTCCTCCAGGACGATGCGCGAACGCGCGCGAATCTGACCGATTCTCTTGTCGATGGTAACGCGTGAACAGACCCATCTCCTGTGCGATGGCGCCTAGGCTCGTCCCGTCCCGCAGGCGCACACCGCGATGCGTCGCTGGTCGTCGTCGAGGTCAGCCAAGAGGCCCGTGATCACGTCGCGGATCTCGATGTCTACCGCGGGGTGCGACGACGCCGGACCGGGCGCGAGATCACGGGAGTCTTCGCGACGGCACTTCTCTCTGCGTAGCTGATCGAAGCATGCATTGCACACGTTCCGACACAAGAAGCGCAGCGGACTGTCGGCCGCCGCGAAGCTTTCGTGGTGGCACACCACGTTCGAAAAAGCCTCGTGCAGCGCATCGTCGGCCAGCATGTCGTCGCGGAGCAGTGTGCGGCACCGGCGCCGCAGCAACTTGCCGTAGCGCCGGTAGATCGAGCCCGGATCCGGAGGCGTGTTCGCACGCGGCGATCAAAGGTTGCAGGGCCAGCCGGCCGGCACACTGCCTTCGGGCAATCCAATGTAGCGGGACGTACATCGAGTGCTGCTGCCGCGGCAAGTACCGAGCTCGGTGGTCACGCACTCACTGAAACGGTACGCTTTGCCGTCGGCGTCACAGGCCGCTTCGGCGGCCGCTGGATACCCCGCGGGCCCAGGGTCGGTACCGTCCGGTTTCTGACCCGGATACGAACCGCGCGAGCCTTCCGACGGAGTGCTCGATGTCTCCGTGCACATAAGCTCCGAGAACTCGGGATCGCTGGTGATTGGAAGGTCGTAGAGAGAACCGATCGGAAGCCACGCTGCCTCCGGCACGCACGCTGCCGGGTTGGCGCCGCCGTCGGCAC
>JAYUXI010000659.1:0-2603 GCA_043753085.1 Myxococcales bacterium
AGCGTGGACTTGCTGGCGGCGATGTCCTGCGAATCGCTCGGGCTGATGGCGCCGCCGCAGCCGGAGGCCAGGGCGAGAGCCGTGAGTGCGAGGGTGGGGAGTGTGGGCAGCGTTCTCATGCCTCGGACTTATGCACCGGCCGTGCCAGGGCGAAGATCCGGCAAGTTTGCCTGCTTATTGCCGGCCTTGGCCCGACGTGACACGCAACTCCATGCTCCCGGCGTCGCGCTGTGCCACTGGCACACCGGGCGACCAGCCGGGTGGGCCGAACACGTAGAAGAACGCTTCGCGCAGCGAGCGCGCCGTGCGCACGTCGCGCACGATGTCGACGTACTCGTGGAAGGCGATGGTGAAGAGGTTGTAACTGTGGATGTTCTTGGTGAGCCCGTAGACGACAGGCTCGTCCTCGGGCTCGAACGTCCCGAACAATCGATCCCACACGATGAAGATGCCGGCGTGGTTCTTGTCGAGGTACCGGCCATTGCTTGCATGGTGCACGCGATGGTGGGACGGGGTGTTGAGGATCCATTCCAGCGCGCCTGTGGTGCGAACGGCCTCGGTGTGGATCCAGTACTGATAGATCAGGCTGAAAGCCTGCTGCGTGACGATCATCCAGGCGGGGAAGCCGAGGAACGCGAGCGGCAGCCAGAACCACGGCGTGACCAGCTGCTTGGTCCACGACTGGCGCAGCGCCGTGGACAAGTTGTAGTGCTCGCTGCTGTGATGGTTGACGTGGGAGGCCCAGAACAGGCGGACCGTGTGGCTGCATGCATGATACATCCAGTAGCAGATGTCCTCGAGCACGACGAGCAGCACCCACGACCACCACGCAACCGGGATGGTGAAAAGCGAGTGGGCGTTGCCGAACAGGTAGAGAAAGAACTCCGGTACCTTGGTGGCGGCGGTAACCAGCAGCGAGCCGAGGCCCATCGAGATGCTGGCCACGCTGTCTTTCCAGGCGAAGCCGCGGATCACGCCGTGCTTGGCGTCGCTTTCGCTTCCGCGCGCTTTCACTGCGTGACGGGCCCACAGCGCCTCGGCCGCCAGCAACACGATGAAGCCCGGAATCGCGTAGAGGATCGGATCCGGGTGCGCGTGCAGCAAAGCAGACGCGTCCGACAGCAAGCTCATGACGCCTCCAGGGCCGCCAGCTCGCGGCGCGCCAGCCGGGTGAAAAACGCCCGGATTTCCTGCTCGTTGCGCACGCCGGTGCCAAACAGTCCCACCGACGCGCCTTGCATCGCAAACACCACGGTGGCCACTGCGTCTTCGAAGGCGGAGTGCTCGCGCAGCTCGGGAAAGACCAGCTGCGCGAGGCCGAGGATGCGCGTCCGGTGATCGGCGACGATGCTGTCGAGCTCGGCATCGAGAGCGGGCTCGGTGCGGGCCGCGATGTACACCTCGTACACGGCGCGCAGCTCGGCGGAGCGGAAGATGTTCCACAGCACGTCGATGGCAGGCCCGACGCGATCGGCCCAAGGTTTGCCGACCACGGCGGGTAGGCGGGCGAGCACTTCGTCCTGGAAGCGCGCCGACAGCTTGCGCAGCAGCTCGGCGACCGCCGCTGCGAGCAGCTGCTGCTTGACGGGAAAGTGCTTGAACACCGAGCCCTGCGAAAGCTCGGCGCGTTCGGCGACCACCAGGGTGCTGGTGCCCGCATAGCCGTGATCGACCAGCGCCGCCGCCGCCGCTTCGATCAGGATCTGGCGGGTGCGGATGCTGCGCGCTTGCTGTGGGAGCTTGGCCCGAGGAGAACCGAGCTCGCGCGACACGTGGCGGGACGGAGTGCCCATGCAGTCAGCGTAGCGCCGAGAACGTGAGCGTGCACTTTTGTTTTCGCGGGCCTACTCGAAGGCGACGTCGAACATGCCGTCGGCGCCCCCTTCGAGGCGGTGCGGGATCGACTTGAACAGCGTGACGATCTCGCTGGCCCAGGCAGTCTTCGGGCCGTCGCCGGGAGCAAGATCGGCAGCGATCTGCGTCAGCTCGGTCTTCTGGTTGGCGGACAGGCCGAGCATCGACGCGAGCTGATCGAGCAGCGCGGTCTCCTTTTCGTCGACGTCGCGGTCGACGTGACTCATCCAGGCGGCAGCCACGAACGCGAAGCTGCGGTCACGCGGCGAGATGGCTTCGAACAGCAGCTCGTCCACCGGGATGGGAGCGACCAACAAGCTCTCGAGGCGTTCGCGCAGCTCTTTGCTCAGGTTCAAGACGCTGGCGGCGGCGCGCACGCCTTCCTTTTCGGCGTCGTCCAGCTTGCCGTCGGCCCAGGCCATCATGATGAGTACGGCCAGGGTTTCGGTGCAGGCATCGGGGCTGATGGTGAGGCGCTTCTTCGACATCGTGGCAGAGACAGTAGCCGAATGGTCGGCTCGGGTCGGCGAAAACTTGCCCCGGCGCGGGCATCGCGTAAGCGTCCGACCATGCGCCACCTCTCGTGCTGCGTTCTGTTCGTCGTGGGCCTTGCAGGTTGCCGCTCCAAGGAGCACGCCAGCGTCGCCGCCGAGGTCGGGGCCCAGGCGCCCGCCGCAGCCATCGTGGCGCCAAACGAACCGGCGGCGCAGCCGAAAGAGAACCGCGCGCCCGAGGTCGACCTCGAAGGG
>JAYUXI010000660.1:0-2601 GCA_043753085.1 Myxococcales bacterium
GCGGTGAGTACGTGGAAGACGACCAGCGCCGCGTAGGCTGGCGCGCGCGTGCGGCGCCACGAGAGAAAGCCCACGATGGTGAGATCGAAGAGGAAGCCGGCCCACGAAAAGGCGAGCGCGGTGGCGCGCAGGTGGAAGAAACGGCCGAGCACCGGCAGCTCCGCGTTGGCCGCCAGCCAGATACGCAACGGCTGACCGTGCAAAAGCCAGTCGCCGCCGATCTTGCCGAGGGCGCCGAAGACGTACACGACGCCGAGCTGGAAGCGGACGAGCCCCACCGCCCAGGCGGGGACCGTAGTGGGAGTGGGCCGATACGCGGGCGCGCTCCCGATCACGCGAATGAAGGCAGCGGGGCGGAGGGCGGCGTAGCGGTCGAGCGGCAGCACCGTGCCCAGCAGCGCCAGCAGCGTGAACAGGTAGTAGTGATTGAGGTAGTTGGTCTGATCGCAGAAGTGCGCGTAGCCGAAGGTCAGCGCCAGCACCCCGCATGCGACACGTGTCCACACGCCGAGCGCAACCAGCACTGCCGACAGGAAGATCACGGCATAGTGCACGTGCATCCATGGAGCCGGCCATGGACGGATCCATGAAAAGCCCCAGTATGAAAAGAAGATGTGCGGCTCGGCGTAGTACTTGTCGATCCAGCCGTGCGTGAAAAATCGCAGTGCGGCCAGCGCGCCCATCGCCCCCAGCGCGATGCGAAACAAGCCGAGCGAGGCTGCATCGAGTTGCTTTGCGACGCCGAGGCGTGGCCGCCAGGCGGTCACTCGGAGGACCACGCCAGGGTGGCGAACACTTGCCGGAATCCCGCCGTGAAGATGCCGTTGGGCAACCGATCCGAGATGTAGACACGGTCGAGGAGATTCTTGACGGCCACGCCGAGCGATAGGCCGGTGCGCTTGTGGCGGTACTTTGCGCCGAGATCCACCGTGGTGAACGCCGGGATGCGCCCGTCGAGGCCGAGCGGCCCCGGCCGGAAGGTGTTTTTTTCGTCGGTGTATTGCGGCGCCACGTACGAAAACGCTACCTGTCCCGACACGCCAGTTTTGTGTGCCGCGTCGAGCGTGGTCTGCAGCGTGTGGGGGGGCGCATACGGAATGGCGTTGCCGCCGAAGGTGCCAGAAGCGAAACGCGATCGCACGTACGTGTAGTTTGCACTCCAGTCGACCTCGAGCGGTAGTTTGAGGCCTTGACCGAACCGCACCATCGCAGTGCTCTCGAAACCGGCATGACGCGTGCGGCCGCCGTTGATGAACTCGGAGCCGAAGCTGGACAGCGGGTTGTTGCTCACCAGCTGGTTGTCGAAGTTCACGAGGAACGCGTCGGCCTCGGCGCGCAGCCATTTGCCGAGGCGGCCCCGCGTGCCGACCTCGTAGTTCGAGCTGTTCTCCGCCTTCAGCTGCGCGTCCGAGCCGTCGGGCCGGATCGACTGGCTCACGCGCGGCGCCGAGTACCCGACGTGGAAGCTGGAGAATACGTTGAGCTGTGGGCGGCCGATGGCCAGGGCCAGCCCCGGCATGGCGCCGGTCGAGCGCGTCGAGGCGCTCCGGTCGACATCGTACGGGGCGCGGGTGTCGTCCGACACGCGGCTTGTCTGCTTGCTGGTCTCGGAGTGCTCGAGGCGAAACGCCGGCGTGACGATCACGATGTCCGAAAAAGCGATCTGATCCTGCACCCACGTGCCGAGTGCGGCGATGCGCGTGGTGTCGTCGGTTTGCAGGTCGCCGCTGCGCGCGGTGGGAAAGCTGCCGGCATAGAGCTGACGCCGCGTGCTCTCGCCGATGCCGCGCACGCCCACCGCCACCTTGTGATCCACGCTGCCGGTTTCGAACCGCGTCTCGAGCTCGGTCGACAAGCCCGCCACGTCGTACACGCGATTGCGCAGGTTGGTGGTGTTGCGAAACAACAGGCCGTTCGAATCCGGGATGCGTGCATACTCCACGGCCGGGAATCGCGAGCGGTCGAACGACTGCAGACGCAGGCCCGTGTCCATCTGGTACGCGAAGAGCGTGGTGGTGAGTCGGGTTTTGCTGGTTGCACGGTGCTCGTGCGCAATCGAGCCTTCGACGCGGCGGATGCCGAAAAAGTCGTCGGGCGCGACGGTGTCTTGTCGTGGATCTTTGCGAAACATCGACTCGGTGAGACCGGTGTACGTGGTGCGCGCGTTCTCGTTGTGGAAGCCGAGCTTCAGCCGCAGCTCGCCTTGGCGGCTCACGGCAAAGCGCACCTTGGCGATGGCGTCGGTCGAGTAGAAGCCCATGTTGCGGTAGCCGTCGCCGCCCTTGTGGAACGCCTGCACCATATAGCCCACGCCGTTGTGCGTGTCGGAGTAGCGGGCCAGCGCCTCGCCGAAGCCCAGCGAGCCGGCGGTGCCGGTCACGTACCACGAACGCTTCTCGGTGGGCTCCCACGTGCGCAGCCGCACGATGGCGCCAACGGTCTGCGGGCCGTGGCGCAGCACGTCGCTGCCCTTCAAGAGCTCTACGTTCTGCACGCGCTCGACCGGCGGCATGTAATAGAGCTCGGGCTCGCCGTAGGGACTCACCACCACCGGCACGCCGTCTTCTTCGATCAAGATCAAGCGACTGCGCTGCGGCGCCA
>JAYUXI010000661.1:0-6408 GCA_043753085.1 Myxococcales bacterium
TACCAGTGCCTGAAGCTCATCACCCGCCCCGGTTGCGAGCGCATCGTCCGCTACGCCTTCGAATACGCGCGCGCGCACGGCCGCAAGAAGGTCACCTGCATGACCAAAGACAACATCATGAAGCTTACCGACGGACTGTTCCACGCAGTCTTCGACGAGATGGCGCGTGAGTATCCGGAGGTGCAGGCCAATCACATGATCATCGACATCGGCACGGCGCGCATCGCGAGCCGGCCTACCGATTTCGACGTCGTCGTCACGACCAATCTCTATGGCGACATCCTGTCCGATGTTGCCGCCGAAGTCGCCGGTTCGGTGGGGCTTGCGGGCTCCGCCAACATTGGTCGGAGCTGTGCGATGTTCGAGGCAATTCACGGCTCGGCGCCGGACATCGCCGGGCAAGACGTCGCGAATCCGTCGGGCCTGCTGCTTTCGGCCGTCATGATGCTGGTCCACCTGGGCCGACCCGGCCCTGCTGCCGACATCCACAACGCGTGGCTCAGAACGCTCGAGGACGGGCTGCATACCGCAGACATCTTCCGCGCGGAAACCAGCGTGGCGCGCGTCGGAACCCGCGCGTTCGCGGCGGCCGTCATCGAGCGCCTCGGGCGCTTGCCGGAAAAAATCCGCCCGGTCACGTATCCCGAACGCGCGCCGGATGCACTGGTTCGACCCAAAACGAGCCCACCCCGGCGCATTCCCGCCGTGAAAACGTTGGTTGGTGTCGACATATTTCTCAACTGGGACGACGCCGCGGATCGGGATCCCAATGCGCTGGGTTTGCAGCTCGAAAGTCTTGCTCTGCCCGAGTTCAAGCTCGCTCTGATCACCAATCGCGGTGTGAAGGTGTATCCGGAAGGCAACCCGGAGACCCTGCGAACCGACCACTGGCGGTGTCGTTTCCCATTGCTCGACCAGCGCGTAGGCACGCGCGCGATCTCGATGCTGCTCCTGAGGCTCGGCGAGGCTGGGTTCGATGCCGTCAAAAGCGAGAATCTGTACGAGTTCGACGGTGTGCGTGGCTACTCGCAAGCGCAAGGCGAATAGCCGTACAAGACGAGTCCGTCGAGGCTCCGGCGCTGCCCCCGTAACCGTCGATCCCATCCGACACGCTGCTCGACCTCGAGGTCGTGCGCAACGATCAGGAGGCATGGCCAACGGCTGCGCTGAATGCCACCAGACGTGTCTCGGCGCAGCCCTCGCACCGAAGGCGCGCGAAGCCGCGGTCGCAGCAGTCCGCAATCGAGATAGCCCTCCAGCTCCTTGCGGCAAGAGCCAGGCACATACGTGCTGGTGCCGCAGTGAGTGCGCGTACGGTACCTCTTGCCGCGCGCGCGCTCGTCAGAGCGAAATTTCCACACCCAGCGTGGCGCGGTACTGCGGATAGGCGAACGGCGCGCCGGACAGCTGCGTGATGGGGAGCGCTACGCCGAGCGGATAGAGGATCGCATACACGTGTCCCGAGAGCTTGTATTCGAGACCGAGCGGATTGAAGCCCACGAAAACGCCTGCCGATCCACGCGGAGCGCCGTACAGCTCGGCAAGCTGGATCGCCGTGCCGAGCTGCAGCGTGGTGCGCAAGTTCAGCGGGGCGAACTGCAGCGGCACGCGGAAGTGAAGTACGCCGTACACGTTCGCTGCGCCCGCGCGCACGCGCCCCGAGTTCAGACCGATCCAGGCGTTGTATTCCCCGTCGAGGCCGACCACCCATCGCTCCGACAGGCGGAACCGAATGCCGCCCATGCCCGCCAGCGCCGGGCTCGTGATCGACCCCGCGCCCGCGGCATAGAACGCGAACCGGGTTCGGACGTGGCGCTGCTCGATCGTCTCGGCGGCGTTCGACTGGGCCGTGGGCGGCTTGGCAGGCGCCGGCGGCGTTGCGGCAGGGGGCATGACCAAAGCGGGCGTGGCGGCTGCAGGCGGCGCGGCGGGCGACACGTCCGTGGGCGACACGTCCGTGGGCGGAGCGGCGGGCGCGGAATCCGGCGGAAGGTCGACGGTTTGAGCGTGAGCACGCTGGGGGCCCAGCAGCAGGCCAAAAGACGAAAGCGCGAGACCAAGACGAAATTTCACGTGGAAGCCCTCCGGGCATGACGACGACGCAGGACGACGGCCGCGCAGAACGCGCCGGTGAGGCCGCCCAGCCAGCTGGCGTTGCGGCCCGCGGAACCGGGTGAAGAGCACCCACAGCCCGCGGCGGCGGCGAGGGTTTCTTCGGGCGCCTGGCACCAGCCGTTGTCTGCCGTGCAGCCTGCTTGGAACGAGAAGTACTGTGCGAGCAAGGCGTCGACCGCGAGCATCTTCGCGTCGGTGCCGAGCGACGTGTCGAGCGTGATGTGCAGCAACTCGGTGGTGACGAACGTGGCCAGGCCGCGATTGCGTGCGCGCAGGGGAGCATCGCCATCGCAGCGATCCAGCTCGCTGCTGTGTGCGGGGCCATCGCGGGCCGGCTCGTGCTCTCGCTCCACCACCTCGAGGTAGTTGAGGACTACGGTGACCTTGTCGCCCGCTTCGGTGCGATACGTGTGCGTGAATCCGTCTTGCACGGCGTGCATCGCCTCGCCCATGCGTGCGTAGTAGCGCGGCAGCTGCGCGGTCACCCCGCCTCGAATGGAGAGGTCCACGTCCATCCCGATGCGCCGCTCGGCATCCGGGAATCCGGCTTCATCGAGCCCTTCGAGTGCATCCTGCACCTTTTCGCGGATGAACGCCCGACATGCGACCAGCGCAGCGTCCGAGCCGTTGGGCTCGTCTTGATCGGGCGCTCGCAAGCAGTGCTCTTGTTGCAACTTCGGATCGCCATGGATCTGCGCGAGACGATCGACCTCGTTCGGGCCTCGGCCTTTGAGGTCGTTGTAGCGTACACCCGTGAGCAAGCTGGCGGCGCCGAGGTCCCGCATGTCCTCTTCGAGGTCGAACGGCATGTCGTCGATCAGGGCGTCGTCATCGCGGGTGGTGCCGAGGAGCGGCGCAGCCGCGGGGCGATCGAGCCGGGCGGTGCGTAGCGCCAGAGAGGTGATGTCCTCGTGGCAGCCCTTCGACACCCTGCTGCTGATTGGATACGAGTGCGCCCATGTGGGCGCGAGTAAGGCGGCCATGCAGGCCAAGCGAGAGACGATCTTCATGCGTGAGCGCGCAGGCCATAACGCCGACCTCACGTATGCGCAATGGCGTACCTGGGACGAGGAGCGGCTCGAGCTCGTGTTCGCCGCGGCAGCACTCGGAGAGTAGAGCTGGATTCCCGTGTCCGACGTGATTGCGATGTCGGACGGAACCACCGAGCTGTACGGCGTGCAGAGAGGAGCACGACACACGCGCTAGCGTCTCCGCCAGCAGGGTGAATCAGACGCGTTCTCGGGGCAACGGCCGTGGATCCACTCCTGGACAAAACCGACAAGAGCCGGCGGCCCTTCCGGGGGTAATCCGCTACATCCAGGCCGACGCCCACGCCATCTACGACGCGCTCTACCGCCTGCGCCGCTCGCTCACCCGAGGTCAGCGATCCTCGCTGACTCCACCAACCGGTGCCAGGGGCAGCTGACGAATCTCCGGAGCGGCGGGAGCGCGCAGTCGGAGCGCCAGGGCCTGCGCGCGGCGACTGTAGTCGATCGACTCCGCGAGGATGCGGGCGGCCTCCTGCGGTGCGTGGAAGCCCTTCGAATTCTCGCTCACGATGAAGTCCAGGCGCCACATCGCGCTGCGCTGGAAGGAGAACACCGGCGAGAGCTTGTCGTCGGTCGCGCCCGACGCCTTCGCCTCCAGAATCGAGTCCACCATCTCGGTCATCGCCGCGGCGGCGCGCTCCTTGAGTACTACGGTGCGACTCTGAATCGACGCCACGCGGTCGCGGAGCTCCTGCTCGGGCACGTTGTGGCAGGTTTGACAGGCGTCGTTGATGTTCTCCATGGGACTACGCACGTTGTGGCTGCTCAGCTTCATCGCACCGACGCGCTGGTACGCCATGTGGCAATCTGCGCAGCTCACGCCTGCACGAGCGTGGATGCCCTGGCTCCACATCTCGAAGTCGGGATGCTGGGCCTTGAGCACGGGCGCCCCCGTCTCGCCGTGCAGGAAGTCGTAAAAGGCAGAGCCGTCGGGAAACACGTGCTCGTCCCATGTCCGCTCCATCTGCTCGACCTTGAGCCCGTACTTCCACGGGAAGGTTAACGTGTCCTTGCTACCGCAGTAGTACTCGACGTGACACTGTCCGCAGACGAAAGAGCGCATCTCCTGGCGAGTCGCGAGCTCGTTGGGATCGTAGCGCTCGCTGCGCCTGCCGCGCCGCCAAGTTTCCACGCTCGGCATGTGCGGAACAGGGTCGTTGCTCTCTGCGAGAGCAGCCATGCCGTTCATGAAACCGGGGCGAGTGATGCGGATTTGCATCGTCTTGGGGTTGTGACAATCGATGCAGCTTACCGGGTGGGCTTCGCTCATCGCAAAGTGGCCCTCGG
This sequence comes from Myxococcales bacterium, assembly GCA_043753085.1. Taxonomy (GTDB): domain Bacteria; phylum Myxococcota_A; class Polyangia; order Polyangiales; family Polyangiaceae; genus JAYUXI01. The sequence goes on from JAYUXI010000661.1 coordinate 4,452, forward strand.
GCGCCGCGGCGTCGAAGCCGCCGACGGGTGGGGCTTCGAAGACGGGGCGCCCCTGCGCGACGGTGCCATCCGGGACTTGCGTCAACATCTCCAGCACCTCGTGATAGGGTCGCCGGCTGAGCTCCTCGAAGCCACGCATCACGGCGGCCATATTGAAGTCGCTCGCGAGCGCAGCGGGATCCGACGGTAGACCCATCGCGTCGAGCCCTTTCTTGCGGTAGAGCACCGCGGTCGACGCGTGGCAGTGCAGGCAGGCGCCGGTCTGCGGCCGCTGGTTGACGCGCTCGGTGACGACTTGGTCGTACAGCATGTAGGCGTGGCCCCGAGCCTCGCGGTAGTCGATGCTGAACGCGTACCCCGCATACAGGCGCTTCAACCAGGGGCTGGATTCGAGCTTGCTCTTGGCCATCGCGCTGGAGCCGCCAAAGAACTCGGCGCCAGCGGTGCTTTTGTATTGTTCGAAGTGATGAGGCCAGTTCAAACCCCACGGAGCCGGATCGGTGCTGATCTCGTCGACCTCCACGATGCGCAGATAAGGCGAGCGGGCTTCTTGCTTGTGCTCGAACATCGTCACGAGCGTGTAGAGGATGACCACTGTCACCACAGCTGCCCCGGCCAGCACGCCCGCAAGCATCAGCATGCGTCGACGCGGGCGTAGAGCGGGGCCGTCATCGGCAGTTTCTTTGGGTGGTAGGCTGGTCATTGGATCACCGTTTTCCGTGTTGCATTCTGCCGTCGTCTATCGGTGGGCATGTCCCACGTCGCTGTGACAGTGCACGCACGCGAGCATGTCGCCTCCCGAACGCTCGGGCAGCATGCCGTGAACGAACTCGGCGTGGCAGTGGAGGCAGGCCGCCTGCGCGACCCGTTTGTTGCGCTCCTTGATGCGGATCGGATCCGGGTAGAGGCCCGTGGTGAAGGCCAAAGAGTGGAAAAAGCCATTGTCGCCTTTCACGAGCCACTTCCCGATCGGGTGGTAGGAGAGGTGACAGTCGTTGCACACCGCTACGTGCGCGTGGCTGGAGTTTTGCCAGGAGTCGTAGTGGCCTTGCATGACGTGGCAATTGGCGCAGGCTGCCGGATTGTCGGAGAGGTACGAAGCCCCTTGCCCGTAGCCGAAGGTGAGGGTTCCAACGCCCACCGTGATTCCCAGGACGCCCGCCACAGCCAGGGGCAGAATGCCGATCGCGGCGAGTCGCTTCCGAAGGTACGCGCGGCGCTGCGCCCACCGCACCTTGCCTGTAGATTGCACTCCGCTCATCGCAAGCCATCACACCGAAGTCGTCCGCACGTCCGCGGCGCTCGGGCTTCTGCATCGTGCGGCAATTGTTTTCGCGGGTGCAGACGCATTCTCAGGAACACTAGTACTAAGTCGCGCCCGTGCGCGTATCGCCAAATCAGCAAAACCAGCGAGCGGCTCGGCGAACGGACGCCGGTCGAGCACTCTGGTGGTTGCCCGCACCCCGAGTCGTGCAGTTCAACCATACACTCAACGAGATGTGGGATTGTCGATGCGGCGTGATGGACGACACCAAGGTCGGAGGATCGGAAGATCCGCAAACTTCTACGTAAAATCCGCCGAGCATATCGACGAAGATCGTGCCAACGAAACACAATTCCGGCACTGGCCTCCGTCGCATATGCAACTTGTGCAAACACCAATAGCCAGAGTTTTACAACGCCATCAATGAGTCGAATCAACCTGATTACGACCTGCTAGGACACTTTGCATGCCTACGAGCTCATTCATTACAGCTCTTGTTTCTGTCATGTTTGTCGCGCCCGTGGCAGCACTCACACTCTCGGGCGCAGCGTGGGCGGAAGGTACGTCGATTTCCGACCCTAGCGCTGCGACCAGAAGCCCCGCGGCCCAAGGCCCCTCACACGCAACGCCTGACGCTCCCGAGCCTCCCCTCAAGCTGGCCCCGTACTCACTGCCGTGGCAGCTCCGACCCAT
>JAYUXI010000662.1:0-2596 GCA_043753085.1 Myxococcales bacterium
ACCTCGTAGCTGGCGCGATCGGTCTCCAGCTCCAGCGACGCGTCGTCGCGCATGGGCCAGCCGGCGCCGCCGCTCTCGCCGCTCACGTACACGCCGTAGCTCGCGCCGAGCGGGTTCTTGCGCTCGTCGGTCGCGGTGGCGTGCACCACGTAGTAGCCCGGACCCTCCACCCCCAAGGCGCAGCCCGCCGCACTCGCCGCGGTCCTCGTGTCGCAGCTCTTCACGAGCACGTCTTTCACCTGCGTGGTCCAGTGGCCGCCGGACTCGCCCTGCTCCTCGTACACAGACGACCACGAGCGCTTGATCAACTCGAGCTTCACCGCGACGCCGGCGCGTACGCGTCCGTCGGGCTCGACCGCCCGCACGTTCGGAGTCAGCGTGGCGCGCTCCGCGAGAAACCGATCGTCGGGCGCGTCCAGCGCCACGTAAAAAGTGCCGGGGTGCACGAGCGTGGTGGTCTCCGCCGCGATGCTCTGCCGCGAGACGTCGGTGAGGTCGGCCTCGCATGACACCGTCTCGGGCCCCTGCTGGCCAGGCAGAACGAGCGAGAAGTCGAGCGTGGCCTCGCCGCGTGCGCCGAGCGGCTTCTGACCGGTGTCCCCCGGCGCAGTCTGGCCGCCGCCCGAGATGAGCGAGTAGCTTGCCGATGCCGCGTGGGCGTCACGGCCAAAGGCGCCGTCGTCCACGACGCGCTCCTCGCTGCCCGGCGGCGTGAACCAAGTGGTGCGCCGCGACAGCGTGAAACGCGCACTGCCCTGACTCATCGGCGCACCGAACAAGTACTCACCGCGCGCGGTGCACGACGTCTTGTCGCCACGCACGTGGGTGGGCTTCGCGAAGGAGGCGCTGGCCTTGAACTCCGCGGGGCGATAGGCTGCAATCTGCACCGATTCGTACGCGGCGCCGGCCTCTTCGCGGGCATCGAGCATGGCGCGCAAGGAGAGCGAGCCGAGCGGTGCGCTCTCGCCAACGGGGATCTCGAACGCCGCCTCGCCGAAGGCGCCGAGTGCGGCGCCGCGCTCGAAGATCACCGTGCCGCCCGCGTCGGTGGCGGTGAGCGTGACCGGCTTGCCGGCGGGGTTGCCGAGGCCGGCGAGCTGCTCCTGCCGAAACAGCGTCTTGACGTGCACCGACTCGCCGCGGCGGTAGAGCCCGCGATCGGTGAAGAGCATGCCCACGGTGGACAGCCCGCGCGCCGGATCCGGGTACACGTTGGTGTTGTTGGGCTCGTCGAGCACGCGGTAGGTCCAGTCGTCGCCGAGAGCCGCGATGGCGACCGCGAGGCCCGCGTTCGGCTGAAACAGGATCTCGGGCGGCACGTCGACGAGGCCGCCCGCGTCGGTCGTGGCCTGAAACACGACGGCGCCGGTCTTGGCGTGGCGGATGCGCACGGCGGCGCCCGCGGCAGGCTGCGCGTCGGACAGGCGCGTGACCCACACGACTCCGCCGTAGCGGGACACCTTCGCCGACACCGCGAGGTCGGTCACGCGATACACCTCGGCGGTGGGAATCGTTTGCTTGTCGCCGTAGCCCTCGTACGTGGCCGACGAGGCGATGACCACCACGCCCGCTCCGTTCTGCTTGCCGAGCGCCGCGTCGAGCGAAACGGTCTCCAGTGCGGCGCGGTTCCGGCCGACCTGCGGACGTACGACGCGTAGTTTGGTCTCGTTCGGGGGGAGACTTGCCCACGCCGCCCCAACTCCCGTCGAGTCGGCTTGGATGAAAGCGACCGTTTGCTCTTCGCCGAGCGACGCCACTGCGAGCTCGTACGAGTCGAGGTTCACCGTTCGAACCGTGATGGTGCGCGAGGAACCCGGGCGCTTTCGTTCGAAGACGTGGCCTGCGACGCCGAGCTCGAGCTGGCTCGGCAGATCGCCGACGCGCAGCGTGACGGAACGCCCGGCGCCGAGCGTCTGGCCGAACTCGTCGCGCAGGCCCGGCCGCACGTTCACAGTCACGGTTCCGCCGGGTGGCAGCGGGCCAGGAACCCAGAAATCCGCGATGCTTTCGGTCTCGTCGTCCGAGCCCTTGGGCATGGGCTTGCCATTCGCGGTGATGGCGGCACGTAGATCTTTGTACGGTACACGGTTCGACAGCTCGACCCGGACGCCGCCCGACGGCCGGCAGCGGGCCGCCGCGTCGCTGCCGACGTCACACGAGATCGCTTTCACCGTCAGCGCACCGTAGGTGGCGACCGGAAACGACGCGTCCGCGGCCATCGGCAGCGGCCCTTGCGACCCGCGGAGCCCGGCGCTCACCCGCAGGTCGAAGTCGGTCGCGAGCGGCAGCGGCGCGACAGGCCGTAGCTCGAACGTGTCCGCCAGCGTGCCCGGAGGCTGGCCCAGCACGGCCACCGAGGCCGCGGTCGTCTTCGGCGCCGGCGCGTAGCTCGCCTTCACGCCGATGGCGCCCTTCTTCGCCTTGGAGACGAAGGACGTGGTGCGCTCGATCTCCCGCAGGTCGACCGGCTGGTTGGTGTGGATGCGCACCGTGCTCGACGGCCCGAGCCGCTGCGCATTGCCTTGCGGCTCGAAGGTGACCGCGGGCCGTGGGGTCGAAAACGAGAACGTGTAGGCCGCATGCAACGTGGATCCGT
>JAYUXI010000663.1:0-6398 GCA_043753085.1 Myxococcales bacterium
GCGTACTGGCACGACAAGTTCGGCATGCCCAAGAGCCACGGTTGCATCAACTTGGCGCCGGAAGACGCGCGCCGCATCTTCTTCTGGACCGAGCCGCAAGTGCCCGCCGCGTGGCACGGCGCCGCCTTGGCGAACAAAGGCACCGTGCTCTTCGTGCATCCGTAGTCAGTGTGGGTCGGGTTGGCTGTCGCCGCCGACTTCCGGTGAAGCCTACGGGGCCGGCGGCACGACCTCGAACACTTCGGCGTCGGGCAGATGCAAGACCTGCAGGCCGTACTCGTGGGCCTTCGCGCGATCGGCGCCGGCGAAACGCGCCTTGAAGGCGGCAGCCGGACGCAGCGTGACCGAGGCTCCCGTTTGCTTGTGGGTGTACACGGTCCGGACGTCGTTCTCCGTGGCGGGCGCCAACTTCAGGTTCAGCTTGCCAGCGCTGGCACCCGTGGCGGCGCTGGCACCGTCCGCGATGCATGAGTACTGCAGCTTGTCGGGTGTATGATGCACTACCAGCAAGTCGAAGCTGCCGCGGGGAAGCTCCAGCTTCGCCAAGGCGGCCTCGCCCATCCGGTAGCCGAGCACCGCCCAGGGGCCCGGGGCGCCGTGGATGGCGGTCACCTTCGCGAGTGCGGCCTCGTCGGCGCTCTCGGCCGCGGTGGCGTCGGGCGCAGCAGGCGGTGTGGGACGCGCTTCGCAGGCGGCGAGCACGAGCGAAAAGGCCAATGCGCCGCGTTTCATGTGCTGATGCTACGCGACTCCGTTGCGACAGGGGCACCGGTTGCGACCTCCAAGTCGGGATCGCTCGCCCAGTCGCTGAAGCTGCCTTCATAGAGGCGGGGCGCGGGCAGGCCTGCGAGCTCGAAGGCAAGCAGTGTGTGACACGCCGTGACCCCGGAGCCACACGACACCACCACCGGGCGCTCGGCCGCGCCGAGTGCTTCGTACCGGGCGCGCAGGGTGACCGCATCGGCGAACGTGCCGTCTGCACGGAGGTTGCCTGTCCACGGCACGTTCACCGCCCCCGGCACGTGACCGGCGCGCGCGTCGACCGGCTCGACGTCGCCGCGATAGCGCTCGGCCGCCCGCACGTCGAGCAAGAGGACGTCGGCTGGACGGTCGCGCACGACGGTCTTGTCCACGACGAGAGCCGTGCGGGCGCTGGCCACGAAGGCTCCGCGGCGCGCGGCCGGTGCGTCCGTCGTCAGGGCGTGACCGTCGTGTGTCCAAATGGGCAGACCGCCGTCGAGTACGGACACGGAGTCGTGCCCGTGGGCCCGCAGCAGCCACCAGAGCCGCGCGGCGATGGAACCGTTCGCGTCGTCGACGACGATCACGTGGCTGTCGGGTTCGACTCCGGCGCGCCGCATGGCGTCTTGCAGACGCTCGGGCGTCGGCAGCGGGTGGCGGCCGGGTCCCTCCGCGGCAGTGACGTCGGCCAGGTCGACGAAGACCGATCCCGGCACGTGGCCAGCTGCGTATGCGTCGCTGCCACGGGCGCCGGACAGGTACCAGCGGAAGTCGATCACGCGCACCCGTGTATCATGCATGTGATCCGCGAGCCAGGACGCCGTGACGAGCGGCGGAGTCACGAAACGAGCGCCTCGGCGAGCTCGCGCCACGCAGGCTGCTCGGCTTGGCCGGGCTTGCGCTTGCCGAAGGCGTACAGCACCGTTTCGCCGGCCGCGTCGTAGAGCTCGACGGACGTGACCACGCCGTCGGCCGTGGGCTTGCGGACGAGCCATGCAGAGTGCACCAGCTCGCGGCGCACGTGCAGGTTGGTGTCGGGGTCGAGCACGTTGAACCAATCGTCCATCGTGACCACCTTGCGTACCGGACCCGTGTGGATCTGGATGATGCCGGGGTTGCCGACAAACAGCATGATGGGGAGCTCCTCGGCCGCGGCGCGTGCGAGCAGCGCACCCAGGCAACCTGGCGGCAGCGGGGCGGCAAAGTCGGTGCCAGCGAGCCGCAGCGCTTGCGTCCGCGCTACGCCGAAGCGGTTCATCAGCCCGAAGAACGCGTGCGTATCCTTCATCTCGCTCCACGCTTTGCGGAGACCGGCCACGTCGACGTCGGCGTCGGGCTGGCCGGCCGCTCTCGGCGCGGCTGCTTCGACGTGCTCGCGCGCCGACTGATCTACCGAGCGATGCGCCTCGGCCAGCGCGGTGAGGGCGGCCAGATCGGTACTGCGGGTAGCGTACACCTTGTGGATCGCGACCCCACTGGCGTCGAAGAACTGCAGGCTGCGGCGCGGCCCGCGCTGCGTGTGCTCTTCGACCCAGAAGCCCTTCTTCCAGTGTCGCAGGAAGATGCGCAGATCGATGGTGCCGAGCGACTGGCCCATGCCGTGCGCTTCGTAGAACTCGACGGCGTCGTACGCTCCTTCGATCTCGAGCACGGCCACGTCGTTGCGGGTGATGGTCTTGACTTCGCCGACAGCCATGAGCTTTGGCAACAGCGTCACGGGCGAAAACGAGAGGCGGGTGCTCGTGAAGGGCGGGGCGCCGCCGACGGCAGACGCCACCAACTCGGCCTCGCTCACGCCCGCTTCTTTGGCGACGTCGCGCGCGCGTGCGCCGTGCTCTCGTGCCTGCATCCATCGTTCGTACAAAGGGGTCATGGGCATTTCTCTCGTTCGATTGGACCGAGCACGAAGAGGCACTCTTCGCCCGAGCCCGGGTCAGTGTGACGCATCGTGCTCGTCCACCCCGGGTTAGCGCTGCAGTGTGCGCAGCACCAGCGATTCGTCGTCTGGCATTCCCTTGTACGACTTGAACGCTTTCGGCATCTGCAGCAGGGCCTCTCGCAAGATCAGGCGCTCTGCCGCCGACAACGACGCGAACGAGTACACGTACGTGCGAATCACGAAGAGCGCGGCGTGGGCTTCGGGGAAAGGCCACGTGAGCTGTCGCTCGACGCGGAGAAAGCCGGGCGACGTGGGCGTCCACGGCTGGCGACCGCCCTCGCCTGGATGGTGGTCGAGCGCGTCGTCCGCCCGTACCGTCCATACGAAGCGAACGTAGGGCCCGCGTTCGACCATCGAGCGGACCATGCTCTGCGCCGCGAACGCAGCTTTCGGATCACCGTCGGGGCCGGGAAAGGTGGGAACGGGATCGTGAATGCCGAGAAAGCTGGCGCCCGGCAAGCGCTCTGGATGCCAACCGCTCGGAAAGCTGACGTGGAGCAGGAGCGCCTTGCCGCTGCCGTCGCCTTCGTGCATCACCACCAGATCTTCTTGCACGGCCCGGCCGAGCGCGTCCCACCGGCTCGTGGCGCCCAGATCTTTGGATGCAGAGTGCAACCGTTCGGGCGCTTCAACGAGCATGCGCGCCTCGACCCAGACCCGCACGGCGTCCAGCGCGTTGGCTTCCGCCGACGAGGACACGTGCTCGAAGTAGCGAGGCGTGGGGCGCGGCGCGCGTTTGGCCGCCAGGGCGCGCTCGAGATCGGAGTCGACCTGGAAGACGAGCTGGTCGGCTGCGCCGTTGCCGAAGTCGGTGGGGAACTTGAGCAGCCCGGCCCGCATGGAGAACGGGCGGGGCTCGACGGGGAAGTAGTGCGCGGGTGGCTTCGGGGAATCTACAGCCACGCGCGCACGTACTCCTCGGTGCGCGTCCAGACGGTCTCGGCGAGCGCGCGATCCTGCGCGAGGGCGCTGGGCTCGACGGGCTTTGCCTTGTCGTAGTAGGCACCGCTCGTTTCCAGAACGCGGGGATCCGTGGCGCAGTGGATGCTCGTGACCGCGCCTTCTTCGTTCGTGATCATGAAGCGCTTGTAGATCGAACGGATGGGCCATGGGACGCGCCGCCAGATGTCCGTGGCGACCACACCCGGATGCAACGACACCGAGCACAGCGTGGGCTCCCGCCTGGCTAGCTCTTTGGCGAACAGCACGTTGCACAGCTTCGAGCGTTCGTATTCCCGGAGGCCGGTGAGAGTCTTGGTGGGCCGCCGCGCCGCGTCCCAGTCGATCGAGGTGGCCTGCACGTGTGCCTTGCTGGCCACCGTGACGACCCGCGCTGGCGTGGCGTGCTCGCGCAGGAGCGGCAGGAGCAGGCGGGTGAGCAGATAGGTGCCTACGTGATTCACGCCGAACGTGAGCTCGAAGCCCTGGGCAGTGCTGCCTTGGCTGCCGGCGAGACCCGCGTTGTTGATCAGCACGTCGATCGGCTCGCCGCGTTCGCGCAGGGAAGCCGCGGCCTTGGCGACGTGATCCAGATCGGCCAGGTCGAGCGCGAGGAGCTCGGCCTTGCCACCCGCCGCGAGGATCTCGTCGACCACGGGCCGGGTCTTGGCTTCGGAGCGGCAGGCGAGCACTACGTGATGGCCACGCTCGGCCAGCGTGACGGCCGTGACCTTGCCGATGCCCGTGTTGGCGCCCGTGACTACGGTAAGTCCCATGTCAGCTGCGGGCCTCGGCGTAGGTGATGACCAGGTACAAGATCGACTCGGTTCGGGCGGTGTTCTCGTAGCCGTGCAGCCCGTCGGCCGGGAACACGATGGCGTCGCCTTGCTCCAGTCGGTAGGTGTCCGCGCCCACTCGGATGGTGGCCGATCCGTGCGCCACGATAAGGTTCTCGAGTGTACCGGCCGCGTGCGGTTCTGCGCTTTCGACGCAACCTACGGCCAGGCGCAGCTCGTAGAACTCGGTACGGCGAGGCGCATCGAGCGGGAAGAGCGCACGCGACCGGAACGAGCCGTCCTGGCTGCCGAGGACCTTGGCCACCTTGCCGCGCAGCACGCGCGTGCCGCCGGCTTCGGGCGCGGAGATGAGCGCCGAGAAGGTGACGTCGAGCGCGCGGGCGATCTTCCACAGCACGTTGATGGTGGGCGCGCTCTGGCCCAGCTCGACCTGGCCGAGCATGGCGCGACTGACGCCCGACTTTTGCGCCAACTTCTCGAGCGAGAGACCGCGCTGCGTGCGCAGCTTGCGCAGATTGGCCCCTACGATGGGCGCCAGATCGGTACTCTTCGGACTGCCGTCAGCGCCGGCGCCCTGGGCTTCCGCTGGCGTTTCGGCGGGCGCAGTCGGGTCTTCTTTGTGCCTGGCCATTGCCCCCAGGGTAGGGTGTTCCTTGCAATTTCCGCAAGAGCGGACGGTCGGCCGGAGGCGCAGGAGCGCCGGGAAGTAGCAGCTGCGTTTCGACTGCGGGTATCCTGCATCGGTGCGCCTCGTCCCGGGATCCAGGTGGCAAGCGGTGGTCACGGCGCTCGTGGCCGTGTCCGCTGCTGCGTGCTCGTGGTCGCCCTTCGAGGAAGAAGCGCGCGGCGCGGTACCGGCGCGGGCTGCCGAATCGGTCGCTGCCACCGTGCCCACCGCGCCGCGCAACGACGGCGCGCTTCCGTATGCGGTGCTCGGGCGCAGCGTGCACACGAGCGCGGGGCCGCGCTTCGATTGGCCTGCGTCGGGCGTGCGCGTGCGTTTTCGGGGCAGCGCTCTCGCACTCGACTTCGACGAAAGCGGTCACGACGATCTGGCAGTCTGGGTGGACGATGCGGAGCCACCGCGGCTCGAAACGTTGCGGGCTGGCCGCAACGAGGTGCGCGTGGAAACCACCGCTGGTGAGCACGTGGTCGTCGTGGCCAAACGCACCGAGGCGCGCGGCGGCCACTTCGTGCTCACGGGCGTGACCGTGACCGGCGGCGAGCTGCTGCCAGCTCCCTTGCGAGCGCGCGTGGAGTTCGTCGGCGATTCGATCAGCGCCGGCTTCGGCGTGGAGCCCACCTCGCCCAGTGGCGAATGCACCTTCGTCCCACGCGAGGAGAACGCGCTGCGCACCTACGCCGCGGAGCTTGCCCGGGCCCGCGGTGTCGACGCGACCATCCTGGCGGTGTCCTCGAAGACCACCCGCGAGATGACCACCTTTTTCGAGCGCGCCTGGCCCTCCGAGCACGCGCCGCCACATGCGTTCGGCGTCCCGCCCGCTGCGGTGGTGGTGCTGCTCGGCACCAACGATTTTTTCCACCGCGAGCCCGACCAGGCGACCTTCGTGCACGACTACCGCACCCTGATCGAACGCATCCGCGCGCACTACGGTACCGTGCCCGTGGTCGCCACACTCTCTCCCATGCTCAGCGACGCGTATCCCGCGGGCGCTCGGCATCGAACGCTAGGACGAAAATACTTGCGATCTGCATTAAAAAAGGCGCGCGCTGCTGGCGACCAGAACCTGCACTTCCTCGAGCTCGACGAGCCCACCGTGGCAGAGGGTCTGGGCTGCAGCTCGCACCCGAGCGCCGCCACCCACGCCCGCATGGCTGCCACGCTGGTCCACTTTTTCGAGCAAGAGCACCTATGACTCGATCGTATCGTGCTGCCGCGTTTCTGGTAGTTGGCGCGTGCAGCGCGCCGGCCCATACGCCCGCGCCCGCCGCGGCGCCTCCCGTGGCGGCGCGCCCTCGGC
>JAYUXI010000664.1:0-15030 GCA_043753085.1 Myxococcales bacterium
AAGAACCTGCTCTTCATCGACGGCGGCGTGCCCGGCTCGAAGAACAAGGTCGTCCTCATCCGCACCGCGGTGAAGACCAACGTCCGCAAGGCCCGCTGATCAGGTCTGCAGCCTGCATGAAAAAGCCCCGTCGCGTTCGTCGCGTCGGGGCTTTTTCTTCGTCGTGCCTCCATGGGTCCAGCGCAAAGATCGGGTAGCCTTGGTAAGATGACAGTGGCGCCGAGTGAACTTGCCCAGTCCCTCTTGGCGCGCGCCAGGACGCGACGCCACCGAGACGAGCAGGACGCACATGCGTGCCGTGAGCGGGTCCACTTCACCGTGCCGCGACTACGTGGTCGTTTCGGCTTCGGCCGAGTGTGGCTGATCGGATCGCTCGCCTGGGGTGGTTTCGGCGAACGCTCCGACGTCGACTTGGTCGTGGAGCACCTACCCGCGGAGGCAGCCAGCCTTCTCGCCGACCTCCTTGCCGACGCGACCGGCCGCCACGTCGACTTGCTGCTACTCGATTCGCTACCCGCGTCGTTCCGACGGCGGATCCTGGACGAGGGAACGGATGTCGCCTGACAGCCGCGCCTCCGCCACCGTCTTGGCGCGCCTTCTCGTCGAGCTGCAGGCAGACCGAGCGGCGCTCGAGGGCCGGATCGAGGACGCACGAGAAGGAGCTCGTCGGATGGTGGTAGCGCCTCGGGATCCCGGGGCGCTGGCTCTGTCGGCGGTGGCGTTGCATGCATGGTACACTGGACTCGAAACGCTGTTCGAGCGCATTGCCCGCGAGCTCGACGGCGCAGTGCCCAGTGGCGAACGGTGGCACCGCGCGCTGCTCTCGCAGATGACCGCAGAGATTCCTGGCGTGCGCCCCGCCGTGCTCGATACCGCGTTGGCCACGGAGCTCGCGGCGCTGCTCGCGTTCCGTCACTTCTTCCGTCACGCGTACGCCGTCTCTCTCGATGCAGACCGCCTCTCCACGGAGCTGATGCGTCTCGAGCGCATCGAGCCGGCCGTGTCGGTACGGGTCGAAGCGCTCATGGCCCTTCTTCGCGCAGCGCTGGCGGCGCTTATCTCGACGTAACCCGTCTGCTCGACCGCTATGGGTTTTGCAGAAGCACGGCGAAGCCGCCGCCCGGCACGTCGATCGGTCGGTTGATGCCGTTGAGCCAGTAGCCATCGAGCGCGAACGAAACGCGCCGCGATACGCACACGGTGGTGCAAAATCCGACCAGCGCGAAGGCCGCGGTGAAGTTCGGGAAGTCCGGGTGGCCGCCGGCGTAGGCGGCGCCCACGCGGGGAGTGACTGACCAGCGCCCGGCCTCGGCGGTGAGTAGCAACGGCAGCTCGGCAGCGTAGGGAGGCAGCATGTACGCAATGCCTGCACTCTGCACGCGGGGTGCCAGCGCCAGAGCAAAGTGTTTGGTGTCGACCAGCTGCAGCTTGAGGCTCACGTCGAGCGATCCGGCGAGAAGCTTGGCGCCAAACTCCACGCGGCGCGCCACCCCGACGCGGATCCCGTAGCCGGGCTGCACCGGCAGGTAGGTATTCGCGAGTCGCTCTTCTTGGGTGCTGTTGTCTCGGCGCTTGTCGAAGTATGGCGCCACCTCGAGGATGCCTGCATGCTGCACCTTTCCGGTCGGCAGTGCGCGCGCCGTGGTGTAGGTACCGGCGGGCAAGGTGCACGCGCTGCTGGCCAGCGCGAGGACGGCGAGGAGAACGGCTTGCCGCACTACGGCGCCGCGCAGCAGCGAAAGCCGACCGTGGGAAGCGCTTCCTCGGCGCCGAAGAAGAGCAATGCCGCGCAGCCCGTAGATCGGCCATCGTCGCTGTAGTCGGCTCCGCATGCCGAGGTGGTGACCGCGCCAGACACTTGCGGATTCAGTACCGCCACGAGTTCCGCCACGTTGCCATCCAGATCGTGGATCTGCGCTTCTTCCTCGAGAACGCAGGATGCGAGCGACGTCACCGGTTCGGTGGTGCGCTTCGGATTTGCGCAGCGCGACGACTCGAATTGATCGCCGTAGGAGAACATCCGGCGCGGCTGCCCCTGCGTGTCCAACCCAGCTCCGCACGCAGCTTGCCAGCGCAGCGGCGGCAGCTGATCACCCGCATGCGCCTGCAGCGAACCGCCGCCTATCGGACCGCACAACTCCTTGCCGGCCCAACTACAGAACGCGATGGCGTCGCAGACGTCCACGCACACCTGCGGATGCCGCGCGCAGTCGCTGCCCTGACACACCTCCGGCTCGGCCAGACAGGAGCCACGCGGTTCGAAGTCGCCGTCGCTCGCGCACGCCTCGACCGTGCCGGCAGGAAGCGCGGGATCCGTGGCGACGAACTCTGCATACGCGCCGCGTGTCACCTCCGTCTGATCCATGCAGAACGCATCCACCGTGCCGGTCGCCTCCAGCTGTACTTCCACGAACGCCATGGCGCCGCCCTTCGTGCTGCTGCACCGCTTGGCCGCAGCGCCGCCCGACGATGCCGCGCCCGCGTCGCTCGAGCCGTCGGCTGGCTCGCTTCCACAGCCGCTCGGGATCGCGAATCCAACCGCCAAACACCCCGTATACGCGAACGCTTTCATGGTGCATCCCCATGGGCCAGGCCGTGCTTCAGTCCGAAGTGGCCGCCATCGAGCGAGATCACTTGGTCGAGCCCGTACGATCGGTCGACTCGGCGTCGTCAGCCTCCAGCGACGACGTGTCGCACGCCCCCACATGCAATTACAGCGATTGCAAGATACATCGAATGCTTCATGGTTTGCTCCTCTCGAAGGAATGATTCGTTTTTTTCGTGACTGCGCGCACGGTATCCACCCACCCGGCAGGCGGCAGGCGGCGCGCAGCGATCAGCGGGCCTGATTGTTACGCGCGCGGATCTTCTCGAGAAAGTCCGCGTCGATTCGATCTTGCGGACGGTCCGCTGCACGCTTGTTTGCAATGAGGTGGTCCAGTGAGATGACCTTGATTCGAATCCCATCGAGCTCGGTCTCCGTCGCCTCGGCAAACAGCGCCGCCGTCACGACGCCGTCGATCGTGCGCATGAAGTCGACTCGCAAAGGAGCCTGGCCCATGAACACGACTTCGCTCTCCTGCAGCGCGGCGATCGCAGTCACGACGTTGGGCGGAGCCCCGAAACGGCGCAGCGCCGTGGCAGCCCGGGCCAGGTTGTCGGCGGTGCCAAGGACCACGAGATCGATGTCTTTCGTCGCGCGCGGCCGACCGTGGAATGCCACGGCGTAACCGCCAATCAATACGAACTCAACCGCGTCGCGGTCGAACTCCTCCAATAGTTCTTTGAAGTCGGGGGGAAGGTTCATTGCCATCCATCATTGCGTGCATTTCGTACACTAGCTGCGTGACGCCACGAACCCGCTCGCCGGGCTCGGCGCGGGCCCAGAACTCGACGTCCATTTCCTCTGCACGAGCAAACGAGTCCACAACGCCGCCCGACCACGTGGCCCGGCGCTGCGCCGCTCGTTCATCCCGGGAAGACACCCGCGTGAGGTTATCACGTGCGGCGCGCCGCGTTGCACTTCGATGGCCGAACGTATCGATGGCCCGCCCCAGCTCTCGTGCGTACGCGGCGACTCGTACGTAGCTGCAACTCGAGACGAGGCCCCAGCTGCCCCCGGGTAGCAAGCTTGGTCGTCTCGTGGCGAGGCGGCTCGAGCGCTACGCAATCCCTGCGGGCGCGCAATTTCGCGTAGGCTGCACGTCGATCATGTCGCGGCAGGCCGCCAAGGGAGGCAAAAATCCCTACCAGAAGAACGACGCGTTCACCGAGCGCGCCAAGAAGGCCGGCTATCCCGCGCGCAGCGTCTTCAAGCTCGAAGAGATCGACAAGCGCGTGCAGATCCTGAAGGGCGGGCAGCACGTGCTCGACCTGGGCGCCGCGCCCGGGAGCTGGGCGATGTACGCCTGCAGCAAGATCGGCAAAGGCGGCAAGCTGCTCGCCATCGATCTAGAGCCGCTGCAAACCATGCTTCCCGTCAACGCCGAGTTCATCCAAGGCGACGCGTTCGCCCTCGAAGACGAGAAGCTCGCGCGCTTCGCCCCGTACGACGTCGTGCTCTCGGACATGGCGCCCGCAACCTCGGGTACTCCCATGCAAGATCAAGCGCGCAGCGTGAATCTGTTCTTGCGCGCGCTGGCCGTCGCGGAGAAGTACACGAAGCCGGGCGGCGCCTTCATCGGCAAGATCTTCATGGGCGAAGACTTTCCCAACGCCCGCGCGGAGGTGCGCAAGGTCTTCGAGAAAGAGCGACTGATCCGCCCGGAGAGCGTGCGCAGCGTCAGCTTCGAGATCTTCGTCGTCGGCACCGGCCGCCGACCGCTCGCGGGGCCGACCTAGTATGCTGCGCGAGCGTCAAGGCGATCGCTTCCACCTCGAGCGCGAAGTCGGGCGCGGCGGAGTCGGCGTGGTGTACCGCGCCAAGGACAACCTCAGCGGCGAAGACGTCGCGGTGAAGGTCATCGGCCAGTACGGCGTGGATGCGGGCGAAGAAGCGCGACTCGAGCGCGAAGCGCGCATCCTCGCCGGCCTGCGTCACCCGGGCATCGTCCGCGTGCTCGGTTTCGGACGGCTCGAAGAAGGCCAGCCCTACGTGGCCATGGAGTGGCTGGAGGGCGAGGACGTCGCCGCGGCGCTCAAGCGTGGACCGTTCTCGATTGGCTACGCGCTCGGGCTCTCGATCCAGACCGCCGTCGCGCTCGACGCCGCGCACCAAGCCGGGGTCATCCACCGCGACATCAAGCCGTCGAACCTGTTCTTGGTGCAGGCGCCGGACGCCGAAGGCGGCGGCAGCCGGGTCAAGATCGTCGACTTTGGCGTGGCCGCCGAGGGAGACGTGAAGATTACACGCACCGGCGCCATCGTCGGCACGCCCGCGTACATGGCGCCCGAACAAGCCCGCGGCGACGCGGCGGTCGATGCCCGCGCCGACCTTTATGCGCTCGGCGCCACGCTGTTCGAGATGCTCACCGGCCGCCCGCCGCACGTCGGTCCCACGCCGATCGCCGTGCTCGCGCGCCTCGTCACCACGCCGGCGCCGCGCCTCTCGGAGATCATGGGTGGCGTACCTCTCGCGCTCGACGAATGCCTCGCAGAGCTGCTCGCCGCGCAGCCCGAAGATCGCCCCGCCTCGGCCCGGATCGTGGCCGAACGCCTCCGCGAGCTGCACGTGTCGCTGTCCGGCCATCCGGTGCTCACCACGACCGATGGCGCGCCGCCTTCGGGCCTTGCTCCGGTAAGCATCGGCTCGCTCATCCTCGGTCCCGCCACGCCGCGCGCTGGCACGCACCTGGCCAGCTCGCGCCTGGTGACCTCGATTCTCGCCACGCACGTGCCCAAGGGCGCGGCGCGCCAGCGCATCCTCGCCCTGATCCGATCGCGCGGCGCCGACGCCACCGAGCTCGGCGGGGATGCCATCGTCGCGCATCTCGGCGTGGCCAAGGCCCTTGGCAACGAAGCAGCCCAGGCCATCGAGCTCGGCATGCGCATCGCCAAGCAGGACGCCAAGGTGGGCATCGCCACCGGCCGCACCCGCGTCGACGGCTTGCGGCCCACCGGCGAAACGGTCGACCGCGCCGCGGCCCTCGCGCGCGACGCCGAACGCGGCCAGCTGCTGGTCGACCCCACCACCAGCGAGCTCTCGCGCGGTCGCTTCGAATTCCAGCAGCGGGCGGACGGCACGTCGATCGTCGGCGGCCCCATCGACACGCCGGCGGAAGCCATCGGCGGCGCACCATTCGTCGGCCGCGAGCCGGAGTTCGCGCAGTTGTTTTCTGCCTTCGAACGCTCCGGCGAGGACAAGGCTCCCATCGTCGCCACGATCTCCGGCGCCTCCGGCCTCGGCAAGACCCGCCTGAGCCGCGAGCTGCTCGCGCGCATCGGCTCGCACGCTTCCACGCCGCGCGTGGTGCTCGCCCGCTGCGAGTCGTTCGCCAAGGGTCACGCTTTGGGCGAAGTGGCAGACATCGCGCGCGAGCTGCTCGACTTGAAAAAAAGCGCCACGGCAGCCGAGGTCGAAGCACGGCTCGGCGTGACCGTGGGTGCCACGTCGCCGCTTCTCGGGTCCACCCCGTTCGAGACCGCACGCACGTTCGCTCGTTTTCTCACCCGTGACATCGACGGCGTTCCCGGCGTCCCCCGCGCCGGCTCGTCCAACATGCACCACGCGGTTACTCTCGGCGCTCCGAGCACCAATCTCGAAGCGCCCGTGTCGGAGCACGGCGACGTGTCGCTCCGCGACGCCGTCTGGGTCGCCATGACCAACCTCGTGCGCGAGGTGGCCAAGGAGCGGCCGCTGGTGCTGGCCATCGAGGATCTGCAGTGGGGCGACACCGACAGCCTGGATTGGGTGCAACATGCACTCTCTCGTACGGCCGGTCTTCCTTTCTTCGTGCTCGGGTCCATGCGGCCCGCCTTCTGGCGCGAGCACCCGAGCGCTTTCCACGGCAAAGATCACGTCCGAGTCGAGCTCCGGCCGCTCTCGCAGCGCAGCGTGCGCGCGATTGCCACGGCGCTGCTCGGCGATCGGGCGCTGGTCGAGACCGACGCCATCGAGCGAATCGCGGATCAATCGGGTGGCTCGCCGCTCTTCGCCGAGGAGCTGTCACGGCTGGCGGCCAAAGGTCACAGCGGCAAGGCCCCCACCATCGAGGCGGCCATCCAGGTGCAGCTCGATGCCCTCGACGAAGACGCGCTCGGCTGCGCCGTGAAGATGAGCGTGTTCGGCCAGTCGGCCTGGGAACAAGGCCTCGTAGCGCTCGGGGTGAAGAACCCCGAGGTGCACCTGCGCACGCTGTCGGGCGCCGAGATCGTGGTCGAGCAGGCCAGCTCGCGCTTCGCCGCGCAGAAAGAGTGGGCCTTCAAACACGCCCTCACCCGAGACGTCGCCTACGCCGGTCTGCACGACGAAGCGCTGCACGATCTCCACGCGCGCGCCGGCCAGTGGCTGGCGGACGTGAGCGAAGAAGACGCGATCGTGGCGCGCCACCTGGAGCTCGGCAAGAGCTTCGTCAAGGCGGGCCTGTACCTGGAGCGCGCCTCGCGGCACGCGCTGGGCGCCAACGCGCTGGCCAACGCGGTGCAGCTGGCAGACAAGGCGCTCGCCTTCGCCGAGGGTCAGAAGGATACGTTCGCCCGCGCACAGATCCTCGACGAAGCATGGAACCGCCTCGATGCGCGCGCCGGCGAGCGTGACAGCGCCATCCGCGCCATGCACGAATCCG
This sequence comes from Myxococcales bacterium, assembly GCA_043753085.1. Classification (GTDB taxonomy): domain Bacteria; phylum Myxococcota_A; class Polyangia; order Polyangiales; family Polyangiaceae; genus JAYUXI01. Next base: position 7,224 of record JAYUXI010000664.1, read on the forward strand.
TGTATGATACCATTACCGGCATTCGCGCCCGCAGCGCCCGCGCCCGCTACGACGACGCCAAGGGCGGTGGGCCCGACACCGCAGAAGAGCTCGATGCCGTGCGGCAGGCGGCCCGCGCCGCGCACCTGGTCGACGAAGAAGCACGCGCCGCAGCCGCCCTGGCCGAGCGCTGCGCCTTTGCGGGCTCGCTGGATCGCGCCGAAGCCGTGTGCTCGGAGCTCCTCGAAATTGCCGAGCGCTGGGGCATGTTCTCCGCCGCCGTCGACGCCTGGCAAACCCTCGCCGTGGTCCGGCAGGGTCGTGGCGAAGTTGCTGCCGCCCTCGCCGCGCGGCGTTCCGCAGTGCAAGCCGCCCGCAGCGCACGCCTTCTCACCCGCGAGGCCACGCTGCGCATCAACGTCGGCTTTGCGCTCACCACGGTGGGCGCGGAACGCGAAGCACGCGAGGCCATCTCCACCGGCATCTCGCTGGCGCAGGCGGTCGGCTCGGCTGGTGTCGTGCGGCATGGCCAGATGAACCTACTCGGCTGGGCCGCCACCTTCGGCGACCGGGCCGCCCTGAACCCGCCGTCCACCCGCCGCGACGCCACGTCCGACAGCGAGCGTGCCGGCGGCCTCGACGAGCTCTTGGCCGAGCCGCGGCGCTTGGCCGACGAGGCCGCCAACGGCAGCTGGGTCCCGAGCGATCGCGGCACGCTCGGGGTGCTTTACTACCGCGGGCTCGAGCTGCTCGGCCAGCCCGGTCGCGAGCGTGAGGCGCTCACGCTGCTGCGGCTCGCCGTCAAGGGGTATCGCGCGACCGGCATGCTCGACGTGCTTCCCGTGGCGCTGTCGCACGTGGCCGAAGCGATGCGCAAGCTCGGCGAGCTCGACGGCGCCAGGGACGTGGCCGAAGAGGCGCAGCACCTGCTGGATACGGGGTGCCCGTCGCTGCTCAACGAAGCTCCCGTGTACTTGACCCTGCACGACATCCACGTCGACGAAGGCAACTTCGCCGCAGCGAAGGCAGCCATCATGGCGGGCTTGCCGCGCCTGGTGCTGCGGGTGGCCGGGCTCGCCGGTACGCCGCACGCGAGGCAATTTTTGACCGAGCTGGCGCCCAACTTCGGACTCTTGGCGGCGGCCGAAGCCTACGACGTGGTGCCGCCGGAGCTCGCGACCATCATGGAAGAAGCGCGCGGCGCCTAACGGACGCGCGCAGCGAACGCGGCGAACGTGCGTTTGATGCCCTCGCGCACCCGCACCGTGGGCTCGTAGCCGAGCAGCTGTTTGGCCAGCCCGATGTCGGCGAGCGAGTCGCGCACGTCTCCGGCGCGCGTCGGCAGATAGTCCGCTTCGAGCGGGCGACCGGCTTCGGTGCCGACCATCTCGAGCAACTGGTTCAGCGAGATTCGCTCCCCGCAGGCGATGTTCACGACCTCGCCGGCGAGCTTGCGATCGCTGCCGGCGGCAAGCAGATTCGCGCGCACGACGTTTTCGATGAAGCAGAAGTCGCGGGTTTGCTCGCCGTCGCCGAAGATCTGCGGGCGCGTGCCCTGCAGCGCCGCGGTGATGAAGTTCGGCACCACCGCCGCGTACTGGCTGGTGGGATCCTGCTTCGGGCCGAAGACGTTGAAGTAGCGCAGGCTGATGGTTTCGAGGCCGTAGAGCGTGGCCGCAACGCGCAGCAGATGCTCGGCCGCGAGCTTCGCCACCGCGTACGGAGACAGCGGCTCGGGGTTCATCGTTTCGACCTTGGGCAGCTGTTTGGTCTGGCCGTAGGCCGCGCTGGACGCCGCAAAGACGAGGCGCTTCACGCCGGCGTCCTTGGCGAGATCGATCAGGGTCGTGGTGCCCATGACGTTCGCGCTCATGCTTTCTCGCGGGGCGCTGACCGAGCGCGCTACCGACGGAATGGCGCCCTCGTGAAACACGACCGACACGCCCTTGACGGCGCGAGCGGTGAGCTCTGCATCCTGCAGGGGTCCTTCGAATAGCTCGATCTTGCCGGACAAGCCCTCGAGGTTCTCGCGCCGCCCCGTGGAGAAGTCGTCCAGCACGCGCACGGTTTCACCAGCGCGCAAGAGCTCCTCGGCGATCGAAGAACCGATGAACCCACCCCCGCCCGTTACGAGATACACTGCCATGGTCCCGTTCAGGCGGTAGCACACTTTTCATGTCCGTTCTCGTCGTCCATGCCGCCGATCTTCACATCGACAGCCCACTCCGCGGCCTGTCCCGCTACGACGGCGCCCCGCACGAGGCCGTGGCGCGGGCCACCCGTGCGGCGTTCCAGAAGCTGATCCAGCTCTGCCTGGACCGCTCGGCCGGCCTGCTGCTTCTGGCTGGCGATCTGTTCGACGGAGCCTGGCGCGATTTCAACACCGGCTTGTTCTTCATGGCCGAAATCGCCCGCCTGCGGGAGGTGGGCTGCCTCGTGGTGCTGCTGCGCGGCAACCACGATGCCGACAGCGTGGTCGAAAAGAGCCTCACCCTGCCGGCGCACGCGTTCGAGCTCACCACAGCGTCGCCGCAGACCCTTTACTTCGAGAAGCTCGGCGTCTCGGTGACCGGGCAGGGCTTCGCAAAGCGTGCGATCACCACGGATCTCGGTGCCGGATATCCTGCGCCCGATCCGCACGTCTTTTCCATCGCGATGCTCCACACCAGCCTGGATGGCCGCGAGGGACACGACGCCTACGCGCCGACCAAGCTCTCCATCTTGCTCGACAAAGGCTATGGCTACTGGGCGCTCGGCCACGTGCACACCCGGGAAGACGTGCACGCGCAGGTGGTGTTCCCCGGCAACCTGCAGGGGCGGCACGCGCGCGAAACCGGGCCCAAGGGAGTCATGCTTCTCGACGTCGACAACGGCGTGCTGAAGTCGCGCGACTTCGTGGCCTTGGACGTCGTCCGCTGGGAGCACCTGCACGTCGATGTCTCGCCCGCCACCACACCGGCCGACGCCATCGACCTCGCGGTCGAAGCACTCGACGCGGCGGCCAATGCCGCCGAGTCCCGCACACTGGCCGCGCGCATCACGCTCGAAGGGCGCACCAGCGTGCCGCTCATGCGCGAGCCCGAAGCGCTCCTGGCCGAGCTTCGCGCGCGCGTGCTCGGGCGGCCCATGTACGTCGAAAAGCTCCGCATCCAGACGCAGCTGGCCACCGCGCGCACGGCGCACCCCCTCGAGCCCTACCTCGTGGCCGTCGCCGCAGATCTCGGTGCCGACGCAGCGCAGCTACTCGCCGACCTGCCGAGCGAGATTGGCGCGGAGGTCAGGCTCGGGTTCGGCGACGACACACGCCTGGTGGCCGACGCCTTGCGCTACGTGACCAGCAAGCTGCAGGGCGACTGATGCGCCTGGTTGAATTGCGGCTCACGCCCTTCGGCCACTTCGACGATCTCGTGCTCGCGTTTCGGCCGGGCGCCGTGCACGTGGTGTACGGTCCCAACGAAGCGGGCAAGAGCACGTGCCACGCGGCGCTCGTGGGGCATTTCTTCGGCTGGGCCAAGACCAAGAAGGACGCGCCCGGCGTCGCCCAGGTGCGCGGCTCGCTGTCACGCGTCGGGGCGCGCTGGAAATCTCGCGAGGGTGCCGAGACCGTCGAGGCGACCCGACTGGCCGGCCAGAAGGTCGTGGACGAACGCGGCACCGAGCTGGCCGAAGGCAGCTACGAAGCTCGCTTTGCACCGTTTGGTCGCGCCGACTTCGAGACGTTTTTCGCCCTCGATCACGGCACCCTGCGAGACGGCGGTAGCCTGCTCGGCGACAAGAGTGGCGGCCTGCGGGACGCGCTCTTCGCCGCTGCGCGGAGCGGCGAGGACATCGGCCGCGTGCGCCAGGCACTGATCGCCGAGGAAGAAGCGTTGTTCAAGCCACGCGCGCGCGTGCTGCTGGTCAACAAGGCGGTTGCCACCATGAAGGAAGCAAGCGAGCGCGCACGCGCGCTGTCGTCGCCGCCCGAAAAGTGGGACCTCGAAGCGCAAGGCGTGGAGCGCGCCGCCGCGGCGAGCGCCGCGCTGTCGGTCGAATACGCCACGCTGGGGAACGACGTCAAACGGCTCGAGGACATTCGCAAGCTGCTCGAATGCACCGGCAAGCTGCGCGAAACGGAAGACGCAATGGCCGCGCTGCCTCCCGCAGTCGACGTGGGCGCCGATCCCGCTGGCGTCCGGGCGCGCCTGCTGCAGCTCGACGCGCTCCGCGCCGCAGCGGCAAGCCAGGCCACGACATCGGCTGCGCAGGCCGAGATCCTCGGCGCGCAGCTCGACAGCGCGCGCACGCAAGCCCAGTTCGCCGCGCACATCGAGGCGGCACGCGAAGCACGCAGCGCGGCGCTCGACCTCGCCCGACTCGCGCGCGCCGCAGAGGGTGGGCCTGCCCCCGAGCTGCGCGAGCCTCCCAGCGAAGAGCGGCTGCAGCCGCTGGAAGAAGCCTTACAGCGCCTGCTGCACGTGCGTGCAGAATGCATTCGAATCGTGGACGGCGTGGGCGAGTACACGATCGAGCTCGAGCGACTCGGCGCGGTCCCGGCGGCGCCCCTGCCAACGGCCACCGAGCTTCGTTCGCTCGAGCGAAGGGCGCACGAAGCGGAGGCGACCGCCGCCCGCACCGTCCAGCAGCGCACGCAGCACGTCCGTGCCGTGAGCGAGCTCGAGGTGCGCACCGGAATCGACGCCGCGCAGGGCGTGCTGGTGGCGCTGCCGCTGCCGACGCGCGAAGAGGCGCGCGAGCTCGTCGCGCGACTGAAGGAACACGACGTGGCCGCGACGCGCGCCGAACAGGAGCTGGCACGCACATGCGAACAGCTGGCGGCGCTCGCCCACGAGCTCGAGTCGCTGGTCAAGCAGACGCGAATTCCTCGCGAGGAAGATCTCGTGCGGGCACGACTCGCGCGCGATCTGCTCGTCACCGGCAAACCGGTGGCACTGGTACTGGCGGCGGCCATCCGCGAGGCCGATGCAATCGTGGACGTGATGCGGAGCGCCGCCGACCGGGTGGCCGAGCGCGCCGCCAAGGAAGACGAGGTCGCGCGCACGAGCGCACGCTCGACGCAGCTGGCGGGCGAAGCCACCTCGCTCCGCGCACGTGCGGAGGCTGGCGCCCAGGCGCTGTCGGCGCGCATGGGCGGCCTGCCCGGCCCGAAGCGCTCTGCGTTCGAGCTGGAAAGCTGGGCGTCCTGGCGGGAGCGCGCCCAACAGCTCGTGGTCGACGAGCGCGAGCTGGAACGCGCGGAAGCGATGCAGCTCGCGCTTGCCAGTGGGCTCACTGCGGCGGCGGCCGAATACGCCGACCTTGCCGAGCGTGCGGAAGCCGCCGAGCGGCAACGGTCGCTCGCCTCGATGCGCCACACCGAACTGGGCGCCGCGGTGGCGCGCTCGCAGAGCGAGCTGGCAAACGCCCAGGTCCACCAGCGCGCCGCGGAACAGGCCGTGCAAGAGCAGGCGCGGACGCTTGCAGCCAACGCGGACGACGCGGCCACTCTGGCCGAGTGGATCCGCGCTGCGCGCACCGAACGAGCAGCCTGGGAGCGCGCCGCCGCACGCGCTGGCGAGCACGTGCGCGCGGCGCAAACGATTGCAGAGTGCAAGCAGCTGCTGCGTGAGCGATTGCCGCTCCTCGGCTTCACGCTGGGCGCCGATGCGCCCCCGGAGACCATCGCGACGGCGCTCGACGAGCGGGTACACGGCGCCATCAAGGCCGAAGAGCGCGCCGCGGCACTGGCCAAGGAGCTCACGGCGGCGCTCGCAGCGCACGCCGTCGCCGTGGCCGAGCGCGACGCCGCCGCCACCGAGCTCGACGCGCTGCTGGCGGGCCTGGGCCAGCCCGACGTGGCGACGGCGGCGCACCTGCTGCAAATCGAAGCCAGTCGCGCCGTGTTGCGCGCGGCGCACGTGGCCGAGCGCGCCCTGGCGGCACGCATCGCAGCCCCCGCCGATCCGGCACCCCTCCTGGCCGAAGCGGCCGGCTTCGAGAGCCACGCGCTGGATCGGGCCCTGGCCGAAAAGCGCCTGCGTCGCGCCGAGGTAGATACGGCGCTCGAGCAGGCCCGGCGCGACGAAGCTGGCAAGCGCGCCGGGCTCGCCCAGATGTCCCAGGCCGATCACACGGCGTCGCTGGCGTTGTTCGAGGCCGAGTCGGCGCGCGCCGATGCCGTGGCGCTCGGCACCCGCTGGGCGGTCGCGCGGCTTGGTGTCACGCTGCTGCATCGCGCGCTGGAGCGCTATCGCCAGGAGCACCAGGATCCCGTGCTGGCCCATGCCAGCCTGGCGTTTGCCGCGCTGACCGGCGGGCGCTACGTGCGCATCGTGCCCGAGCTCGGCGACGGCAAGGAGCGCCTGCGCCTCGCCGCACTGCGCAACGACGGCACCCTCCACGTGGCCTCCGTGCTGAGCGAAGGCACGCGCGATCAGCTGTACCTGGCGATGCGCTTCGGCACCCTCGAGGCGCGGGCGGAAGACGGCTCACTGCCCCTCCCGATCGTCCTGGACGACGTCTTCGTCAACTTCGACGAAGAGCGTACCGCAGCTGGCCTGGCGCAATTGGCCTCGCTCGTCCTCTTTACCGACGTCGTGTATTTCACTCACCACGAGCGCGTCGTCGAGCTCGCCCAGCGCGCCTTGCCGCCGCACCTCCTCGACGTGGTTCGGCTGCCGGGGCGCCCCAATGATGCTGCGGATCTGCGGCCGCGGTAGTAGAAGCCCGCGCATGCCCGTCGTCGTGCGCCAACATCAAGTGGGTGGAGACATCTCGCCCTTCGTCAACGCCGCGTTCGAAGTATTTCGCGGAGATCCCAACTTCGTGCCGCCGCTCGACTTCGAGATCAAAGAGCGCCTGTCGCCGAAGAAGAACCCATTCTTCAAGCGCGGCGAGGCCACCCTGTTCACCGCCTGGAAGGGCGGCACGTGCGTCGGCCGCATCTCCGCGCAGATCGACCACGAGCACCTGCGCATCTGGAACGACGCCACCGGCTTCTTCGGCTTCTTCGACACCATCGACGACCAGGAAGTCGCGCAAGCGTTGCTCGACGCGGCCGCAGCATGGCTGAAAAAGCGCGACATGAAACGGATGATCGGCCCCTTCTCGCTCTATGCGAACGAGGAAGTCGGCACGTTGGTCGAGGGATTCGACATGCCGCCCATGCTCATGATGGGACACTCGCGCGACTGGCAAGATCGCCTGGCGCTGGCCTGCGGCCTCGAGAAAGAAAAGGATCTGCTGGCGTTCCGCTTCGACAAGGGGTTGGCGCTGTCCGAGCGCGTGAAAAAAGCCCACGCCGAGATCATGAAGCTGCCGGAGGTGCGCCTGCGCTCCATCGACATGGGCAACTTCGAGCAAGAGATCCGCACCATCGTCGAGATCTACAACGACACCTGGAGCGGCAAGTGGGGCTTCGTGCCTGCTCGCGACGACGAAGCCAAGAAGATGGCGCAGGACATGAAGCTCGTGATCGATCCGGATCTGGCTTTCATCGCCGAGGTCAACGGCAAGCCGCGCGGCATGTGCATCATGCTGCCCAACCTGAACGAGTCGATCCAGGACCTCGGCGGCAAGCTGTTTCCCTTCAACTTCGCCAAACTTCTGTGGCGCGTGAAGGTGAAGCACCCGAAGACCGCGCGCTTGATGATGCTCGGCATCCACAAGGACATCCGCGCGAACGTGAAACGCTACGGTGGTCTGTCGGCGGCCATGTACGTCGAGGTGCAAAAGCGCGGTGTGGCCAAGGGCTACGAGTGGGCCGAGCTCTCCTGGACCCGCGAAGACGACGCGCCCGTGAACCTGGGCATCCGCGCCATGGGCGCGAAGGTGTACAAGAAGTATCGCG
>JAYUXI010000665.1:0-6381 GCA_043753085.1 Myxococcales bacterium
CTGCGGCTGGCAAACACGCGGATTCTGGGTGGGGCTTTCCGCCGGGCTGATCGCCGTGGCCCTGGCGCTGACGTGGCGATTTTTCGTGGTCAGCGGGCGTGTGATCCAGCGCGTGTGATTTGCTTTCGTGCCGCCAGACGGCGTACACGGTCGCATGCGCATTCTCAGCGTCGCCGTCTTCTTCGCCCTTGGCTGCAGCAGCGAGCCGAAATTATCTGTGCACAATACACCAGACTCGATCGTCGATCCACCGGCCGCCAGCGCGCCGGTGGTGGCGGAGGTCACCTCGCAGACCACCAGCGAAGCGGTGAACGCCGGCCCCGCTTGCGGCAGCCGCGGCCTGGCCCCCTGCCCCGCCGACCGCTTTTGCTCCTTTCCCGCCACCGCCCACTGCGGCGAGACCGACGCTCCCGGTCGCTGCATGGTGAAGCCGCAGATGTGCACCAAGAACTTCGCGCCCGTGTGCGGCTGCGACGGCAAGACCTACGGCAATGCCTGCGACGCCAGCAGCCAGGGCCAGAGCGTCGCCAGCACCGGCGAGTGCGCGAAACGGTAGCTGTGACTACTCGGCCGCAGCGGCGGCGGCCTTGAGCAGCGGAAAGCCCAGCGTCTTGCGCTGCAGGAGGTAGGCCTCGGCCACGCCTTTGGCGAGGCCACGCACCCGACCGATGAAGCGGGCGCGCTCGGTGACGCCGATCGCAGAGCGGGCATCGAGCACGTTGAACGCGTGGGCCGCTTTGCAGACGAAGTCGTACGCGGGGCCCACCAGTGGGGCGAGTGGGTCCTTGTCGGCGCCGCGCGCGAGCAGACGCTTGACCTCGGACTCGGCGTGGTCGAACGCGGCGAAGTGAGCCTGCACGTCGGCCTCTTCGAAGTTGTACGTGCTCCACTCCCACTCGGAGCGCTTGCAGATCTCGCCGTAGGTAACGCCGGGGGCCCAAGCCATGTCATACATGCTCTCTGCATCTTGCAAGAACATGCAGATGCGCTCGAGCCCGTAGGTAAGCTCACCGGTGACCGGCTTGCAGTCGAGCCCGCCGATCTGCTGGAAGTAGGTGAACTGGCTGATTTCCTGGCCATCGAGCCAGACCTGCCAACCGAGGCCCCACGCGCCGAGGGTGGGAGACTCCCAGTCGTCTTCGACGAAGCGTACGTCGTGCTCTTCGGCCCTGGTGCCGATCGCGCGCAGGGATTCGACGTAGAGGTCCTGGATGTCGAGCGGCGAAGGCTTGAGGATGACCTGGAACTGATGGAACTGCTGCGCCCGGTTCGGGTTGTCGCCGTAGCGGCCATCGGACGGACGCCGCGACGGCTCGACGTAGGCAACGTTCCACGGCTCGGGCCCGATGGCGCGCAGGAACGTGGCCGGATTGTACGTGCCGGCGCCCACCTCCGAGTTGTACGGCTGCACCAGCACGCAGCCGCGCTTCACCCAGAAATCCTGCAGGCTCAAAATCAGTTCTTGGAAGTACATGGCGCGCCGTCATCGCTACCATCGATGCCCGTGGCATCGCAAATCCAGTCGATGCCCGCGCCTCTCGAGTAGCTTCGCGGCCATGACCGATCACCGCATCACCGAGCTCGAGCTCGGCTACATGGCGCTGGAGCGCCTGGTCGAAGAGCTGTCTGGCGTGGTCGCAGAACAGCAAAAGGCAATCTCGGCCCTCGCCGCAGACGTGGCCATGCTCAACGCCAAGGCCGGCGGCCTGCAGGAATCCGAGCACGGCTCGCTGCACGACGAACGACCGCCGCACTACTGATGCAGCCGACCTCCGTACCGTGAAATCGGCGCCGCGCGCGTCGTACCAGCGGGATCACATGTGTTCGTTCGTGGGCGCATCGCGTGCCGCGTGACACCTCTCTCTACGAGTCTTTACCTGCGTGGGAGCGGCGATGAGTCGCTTCTTGCTGGCCGCATGCGAACGTGTGACGCTGGCTCGCAGTACGCTACGTCCGCCGTTTGGGGTTTTGCGATCGGACCGTGGAAAGGGTCGGTAGAACGCGGCTGGAATGCCGGAAGTTCTGCGTCGATACGGACCCCTCGCCGTGAACTCGAATCTTTGGAATTGGAGAAAGTCTATGGTCCGTCACCTTCGAAACATACGCAACAGCCTGAGGGCGCTCGAGAGCGCGCGCCGAGGCTCACGCTTGACGCGAATCAGCTGCGCAAGCGGTGTGATTCTCGCGGCACTGCTCGGCGCCGAGCGCACCGCGGCCGCCGCGACGTTTCCGGCAGACAACGTCTGGACGCCCATCACGCAGAGCGGCGTTGGCCTGGGCGACCCGAACACGGACGGACAGACCGGCGGACGCGAGATCGTCGGCACCGGCGCGACGCCTGCACTCTACATTGCCGCCGATGCGACCGACTTCTTCTTCCGCATGCGCCTCGACATCGACCCGCAATCGGCGCCCGGAAACCTCGGTCCGTTCGGGTGGGGCATCTTGATCGATACCGACAACAACACCAACAAATACGATTTCTCGTTGATGGTCAGCGGCAAGAACAACGAAGAGAACATCCAGTTCTGGAGCAACGCGGCACCGACCACGGGTGATCCGTCGGACAGCGCAGACGTTCTTCTGCAGACGTTTCCGAACGTGTTTGCAGGGCCAACCCAGAACATCCGTGTCGTTGCGGCGGGCACCAGCATCGGCGGGACGCCGGACTTCTTTCTCGACATTGCCGTGCCGCTGGCGATGCTTTTTGGCCCGGCCAACGCAAACTTCGGACCCACGACCCCGCTGCGGTTCTGGGTGGGCGCGTCCAGCAACGCGAACTCCATCCAGACGGACATCGGTGGCACCGATACCGCCCCCGGCGTCGGCGTGCTGCAGTTGACGGCTTCGGATCAGGTCCTCATCTCCGGAGCCGCTCCGGACTCCGACGCCGACGGTGTGCCGGACGCCATGGAGAATACGCTGGGCTCTAACCCGAACGCCGCAGACTCGGACCTGGACGGCATCCCCGACAACGTCGAGCTCTCGACCGCGGGAAGCGCCGGGCCGTACCTGGCCGTGGATACCGACAACGACGGGACCATCGACGCGAGAGACCGCGACAGCGACAACGACTGCGCCCCCGACCTCATCGAAGGACAGGCCGGCTACCGCACGGCGGCCGACGATCCTAGCGCGAATTGCGGCGATGGGACGCCGATCTGCGACACGGCCGCCGGCCAGTGTACCGCGGGCTGTGCAGCGGATACCGACTGCGGAACGGCCGCGTCGGGCAGGGTCTGCTCGGGGCTGCCGCTCGCCTGTGTGGCGGGCTGCCGCGGAGAAGGTGGCAACGGGTGCTTGCCCGGTTTTGTATGCTCGTCCGACGACTCGAGCGTGGGCACTTGCAACGCAGCAGACACCGACGCCGACGGCGTCTCGGACATCGAGGAACTGGCGCTGGGCACCGATCCCGCGAGCGGCGACACCGACGGCGACGGCATCTCGGACCGGTTCGAGCTCTCCGCATCGGGCGCCGGACCGTTCGCTGCGGTCGACTCCGACCTCGATGGCGTCATCGACGCGCGTGACGCGGACAGCGACAACGACGGCCTCTTGGATGCCACCGAGAGCGGAGGCATTGCGGTGCCGATCGACTCCGACGGTGACGGCATCAGAGACTACCGCGATCTCGACAGCGACGGCGATGGTCTGCCCGACCTGCGTGAGAATGGTGGAGCCGCGTTCGACGCCGACGCCAATGGCCGCATCGACGCCCCCGTGGACGCCGACGGTGACGGACTCGCTTCGGTGGTCGACAGCAACGACGGCGACGCGAACGTCCGCACGACGCTGACCGCGATCGTCAATACCGATGCGGTCGATGTGCCCGACTACCTCGACAGCGACAGCGACAACGACGGTCTCTTCGACGTGCGCGAGGCAGGGGGAAACGACGCGAACAACGATGGAACGTTCGACGACGTGGCCGACGTCGACGGAAATGGCCTGGTCGACTTGCTCGAAGTCGTGAACGGTGGCGCGGCGCTGGTCCCCGCGGACACCGACGAAGACGGACGGCGCGACTTCCAAGACGACGACGACGACGGCGACACGCTCCTCACGAAAGACGAGCTCGGCGCTGGCGGCGCGGCCGCACCTCTCGACACGGATGCTGACGCCAAGGCCGATTATCTCGACGCCGACGACGATCAAGACGGAATCGCGACCAAGGACGAAGTCGCGGATTCGCTCCTCGCCGCCGTCGCGAACGACGATGTCGATGGCGACAGCAAGAAGAACTGGCTCGACTCCGACGCCGATGCGGACACGATCCTCGACGGTGTCGACGGGCGTGCAGATGCCAATGCAAACGGGAAGCCGGACTACCTCGACCCGCTCGACACGGACGGTGACGGCATCGCCGATGCCGTTGAGACCGCTCTCGGAACCGATCCAACGGTCGCAGACTCGGACGGGGACGGATTCACCGACGGGGAAGAAGTGAAGCGCGGCGGTAACGCGCCCGCCGACACGGATGGCGACGGCGCCATCGATGCACTCGACGACGACGATGACGGCGACTCGATCTTGACCCAAGACGAGGTTTCCGACGCCCAAAGAGCCGGCATTTCGGACGACCTCGATGGTGACGGCAAGAAGAACTGGCTCGACGCCGACGCCGACGGCGACGGCATCGACGACGGCGCCGACGGTCGCACCGACACCGACGGCGATGGCAACCCGGAGTATCTCGACGCATCCGGGAAGACTCCGCCGGGTCCTACGCCGGGAACTACGCCACCGAAGCCGGCCGTGCCTGGAACCGGTCCGACTGGTGCGTCGACGTTGGGCGCCGAGGGTCTGACAGGCGGCGCGTGCGCGGTCTCGGCCGGTAGCGGCAACGGTGGGACCACGACTCTCGGTGGTCTCGCCGCAGCACTCGCGATGCTCGTTGCGCGGCGTCGTCCGCGCAACAAGCTCGCGAACCGCTCGTAGGCGAGCGTTCGTTCCGCTACTGGTGGGGCTGTGCGCCCCGCCTGTAGCGTCGAGCGTCACCTTTGGCACCGACGACGAAGGACCGCCTGACTACCGATGCAGCCCAACTCCGAAGACGCCATGGCCATGCTCGCCAGGTCCCTGCGCCGCATCGAAGACTTCCTCGGGCTTTTGCCGCACGCTCTCGTCGGCGACGCACGACAGCGGCTGGCGCGCGTGCGCGCGATCATGCTCGAACGGCGCCCACCGGTGCTTGCCTTGATCGGTCGCCGCGGCTCGGGCAAATCGTCCCTGGTGAATGCGTTCTTCGGCGCCAACGTCGCCACTGTGGGCCACTTGCGCGCGCAGACCGCGGGCGGCAAGTACTACGACTACGAGAGCGAGCGCGGCGTGCTCACCATCCTGGACACGCGCGGCGTGCAAGAAGGCTCCACGCCGGACGGCGCGCCCGTGCGCGGCTCCGCGCTGGACGCGCTCCTCAACGAGGTCGGGAAAAAATGCCCCGATCTGCTGCTGTTCCTGGTGAAGGCGTCGGAGATCGACGCCGCCATCGACGGCGACCTCGACGCGCTCGAGCACATCGTCCGCGAGGTAGAGCGCGTGCATCGGCGCCGTCCGCAGATCATCGGCATCGCCACACACTGCGATCTGCTCGAGCCGAAGGGCGTCGCACTCGACCGCCCCGAATCTGGGACCGCCGAAGAGCGCGAGGAAAAGCTGAACTGGGTGGCTGCGGCCGAGCGCGAGCTCGTGGCCAAGATCAAAAACCGCGGCTCGCTCACCGGGCAGCTGTCGTTCGTGGTCGGCGTGGCGTCGTACCTTTCGTTCGACGCCAGCGGGCGCATTCGCTCGGACGAGCGCTGGCGCATCGGTGAGCTCGCGTCGCGCGCGTTCGAGCACCTGCCCGAAGAAGCGAAAGCCACCTTCGCGCGCGTGGCCCAGGTCAAGCGCCTGCAGGAAGACATCGCCATCGACCTGACGCGGGTCATGGCGGGTCTTTCGTCGATCGTCGCCGCCACGCCGGTGCCCGTGGCCGACCTCATTCCCATCACCAGCTTGCAGGTGTCGCTGGTGGCCATCATTGCGTGGCTCGGCGGGCGTTCGCTCGATGGCAAGGCTGCAAGCGAGTTCCTCGCGGCCTTGGGCGTGAACGTCGGCGCTGCGTTCGTCTTTCGCGAAGGCGCTCGGGCGTTGGTGAAGTTCGTGTTTCCGGGCGGCGGGTCCATCGTGTCGGGCATCGTCGCCTTCGGCGGCACCATGGCCATCGGCGCTGCAGCCACTCGGTACTTCTTGCACCATGCACCCATCGAAGAGGCCAAGGCCGCGTACGACGCCGAACGCGCGAAGAAGCGCGAGTAACTCGCGCCACGGAGGCCGCAGGTGGGCGATTCAGCGGCGGACGGCGCCCGTGGCTGGATCCAGCTGGAAGCTACCGAGGATCGA
>JAYUXI010000666.1:0-2584 GCA_043753085.1 Myxococcales bacterium
CCAGTTGAAAATCCTCGTTCCTCTGAAACGCGTGGCAGATCCCGACAACGCCAACAAGGTGAAGGTCGCGGGCGGCAAGCTCGACACCACCGGTCTCGAGCCCAAGGCCAACCCGTTCGACGAATACGCCGTCGAGGCCGCGCTGCGCCTCACCGAGAACGCGGCCAGCCCGAAGGTTCGCCAGGGTGAGGTAGTCGTCGTCACGTTCGGACCGAAAGAGAGCGAGAGCACGCTGCGCGCCGCGCTTGCCACCGGCGCCGATCGCGCCATCCGCGTCGACGTGACGGACGCAGAGATCGACGGCGACGGCGTCGCCCGCGCGCTCAAGACGCTGGTCGACCAAGAGAAGCCGGATCTAGTCCTCTGCGGCAAGCAACAGGTCGACGGCGACAGCGGCCAGGTCGGTCAGCTTCTCGCCGAGTACCTCGGCTGGCCGCAGGCCACCTTTGCCGGATCGATCAAGAGCGAAAACGACACGGCATTGATCGTTGGTCGCGAGATCGACAGCGGCACCCTCACCGTCAAGGTCACCCTGCCCGCCGTGGTCACGGTCGACCTTCGCATCGTCGCACCCACCAGCGTACAATCCAAACACACCGCCCCGGGCCACGCCTACGCGGACGGCGTGCGTTTCGCCGCCCTCATGGCCATCATGGCGGCGAAGAAGAAGCCGCTCGCCCAGATGAAGCTCGACGAGCTGACCACCGAGCAGTCGCTCAAGATCCAGAACGGCGACTACGAGCTTCCGGCCGCCCGCAAGGCTGGCCAAAAAGTAAGCAACGTGGCGGAGCTCGTCGCCAAGCTCAAGACCGAAGCCAAGGCCCTGTAAGGAGATCACGAACATGTCTCAGTCCAAGATCCTCGTGGTCGCCGAGCTCCAAGACGGCACCCTTCGCAAGTCCACCCACAGCGCCATCACCTTCGCCAAGGAGTCGAAGCTGGCGTTCTCGATTCTCGCCCTCGGCCCTGGCGCCAAGGCTGCCGCCGCCGAGCTCGCGAGCTTCGGCGCCGAAAGCGTTCTGGCCAACGAAGACGGCTACTTCACCGGTTTTCTCTGTGAGCGCTTTGCGCCCACCATCGCCGAAACGGCCAAGAGCGGCGGCTTCGACATCGTCGTCTTCACTGCCAGCTCGTTCGGCCGCGACGTCGCACCGCGCGTTGCTGCCAAGCTCGGCGCTGGCTACGCGGCGGACATCAGCCAGGTCAGCGAGAGCGGCGGCAAGCTGACGTACCGTCGTCCCGTGTTCGCCGGCAACGCCTACGTACACGTGACGCTGTCGACGTCGATCCAGGTGGTCAGCGTCCGTCAGTCCGAGTTCGCCCCGGCGGAAGCTTCGGGCGGCTCATCCCCCATCCAGGACGTCGCCACGGCGGCCAAGGATCCCGCGGCCGAACGCATCGAGTACGTGGGCATCGATGCCGCGGCCAGCGAGCGCCCCGACCTCGGCGAAGCCAAGGTCATCGTCTCTGGCGGCCGCGCGCTGAAGGAGAAATTCGGGGAGGTCCTCGACCCGCTCGCCAACCTGCTCGGTGGCGCCATCGGCGCGAGCCGCGCTGCGTGCGACGCCGGCTACGCGCCTCCCGAGCTGCAGGTCGGGCAAACCGGTCGCATCGTCGCACCGCGTATCTACTTCGCCATCGGCATCTCGGGCGCCATCCAGCATCTGGCCGGCATGAAGGGCAGCAAGACCATCGTCGCGATCAACAAGGACGCGGAAGCCCCCATCTTCCAGGTGGCCGACTACGGCCTCGTGGCCGACCTGTTCACCTCCGTTCCCGAGCTGGTGACGGAGCTCAAAAAGTAGCGTGCTCGTCACTCTGGCTCGCTCCATCGAAGACGCAGCTTCGGTCGGTCCGCACACGGGCTTCACCTTCGTCTCCAACGAAGGTGTGCCCGGCTTTTCGCGCGACACGAAGGCCCACGAAAACAGCTACTCGTACCAGGCCATCGAGCGCACCAGCGCGCGCTTCGGCGGCGCGTTGCAGGCCCTCGGGTTGCGCAAGGGCGATCGCGTTGCGCTGATCCTGCCGCAGAACGAGGACTTCGTCTTCATGTTCTTCGGCGCGATCCGCGCCGGCATCGTACCGGTGCCGGTGTACCCGCCGCTCGGCATGGGCCAGCTGCAAGGCTACTTGGACAACACCCGGCACATCGTCCAGAAGAGCGGTGCCAGGGCGCTGGTCACTACCGCGCAGATCAAGCGACTGCTCGGCACCGTGCAGGAATCCTGCCCCGAGCTCGAACAGATCGTAGCCATCGAAGGCCTCCGCGATTCCGGCGAAGCGCTGCGACCAGAACGCATCGCCATGTCGGACGTGGCCTTCCTGCAGTTCACGAGCGGCTCCACGTCGCGCCCCAAGGGCGTTACTCTCACGCACGAAAACGTGGCTGCCAACGTCAGGTGTATCATGCACGATGGCCTCCGCAGTGGCCCCAGCGACGTCGGCGTGTCGTGGTTGCCGCTTTTCCACGACATGGGTCTGATCGGCTTCGTGATTGCGCCACTGGTGTACCGGGTGTCGTCGGTCTTCGTGCCGTCGCTGCTGTTTCTGAAGCGTCCGGTGACCTGGTTCCAGGCCATGA
>JAYUXI010000667.1:0-2583 GCA_043753085.1 Myxococcales bacterium
CGTGCTGGGCTGTTTCTTCCTGGTCCGCGCCCTGCCGCAGCACTGGTCGTGCGAGACGCGCGTGGTGGCGTCCGTCACCGGCGTACTGCTCGGCTTCCGCATCGCCACCGAGATCGCCAGCGCCTTCGCGCGGCGCCAGCCCGAGCGGTACCTCGTCATCGCCGCGCGCTCGCTCCTGCCGCTCGAGTGGGCCGTGGCGCTCGTCGCCGCGCCGCTGTCTGCGCTCGGGCGCAAGGCCGGCGGCCACATTCCGGAATCCCCGGCCGATGCACCCGCCGTGGCGGAATCGGCCCTCGATCGCGCGGTGACCGAAGGCGAGCGCGCCGGCGCGCTGGGCGGCGAGTCGGCCGAGATGATCCGCAAGGTGCTCGATTTCCGCGATCTGGTCGTACAGAGCGTCATGGTACCGCGCACGCGCATCGTGGCGTTCGACGTCACCACCCCGCTCGAAGAGCTTCGCAAAGCCATCGCCGACGACGGCCACTCGCGTTATCCGATCTTCCGCGACAACGTCGATCACGTGGTCGGATTGCTGTACACGAAAGACCTTTTTTCCCGCACCTCGGCCACCATGCTCGAGGAGCTGCTGCGTCGCGAGGTCATTCTGGCGGTGGGCTCGCAGTCCGCACTCAGCGTTCTGCGCGAGATGCGGGTGCGGCGTCAGCACATGGCCATCGTTGCCGACGAGCACGGCGGCACCGACGGACTGATCACTCTCGAAGACATCCTCGAAGAGATTGTCGGCGACATCGACGACGAACACGACGAGAGCGGCCTGCTGGTGCAAAAGCTCTCTGACGACCGGTTTCTGGCGGACGCAGCGGTGTCGCTCGCCGATCTCGAAGTGATCCTCGGCAACAAGCTTCCCACCGACGGCGACTACGAGTCGCTCGGCGGGCTTCTGGTCAGCCATGCCGGTCGCGTTCCGCGCGTCGGCGCCGTCATCTCCGCCTTCGGCTATCGCTTCGTCGTCAGGGACGCCGACCGCGCGCGCGTGCGCCGCGTGGAGATTTTGCACGAGGGCTCGCGGGCCGAGCTGCTCTCGCAGCCCTGAGCGTCGGTCGGGTCGACCGGCGCAAAGAACCCGCGCCCGAGCCCGAGCCCGAGCTCGGCGTCGAGGTCGGCACCGAGCTCGGGCCCTTTCATTCGTGGAGAGGGCCGCGCTACTTGATGGCGCGAAGCTGGGCTTCGAGCTTTGCGGCTTTTTCGAGCAGGCCTTGCTTGGCGTCGTTGGTGACCGCTTCGGCGTTGCCCATGTCGTCGCCCTTGATGTCGGCGATGAGACCCGACAACTGCGCGCCCAGCTGCGAAGCGCCCGAGGACGCTTCGTTCGGGAACGAGCCCTCGAGCGACTTCGGCACGACGTAGACCGCCGACGGCTTGGTGAGCGGGCCGCCGGTGTACTTCTCGAGCGAGGTGTTCTTCTTGGTGATCGGATCGATGAAGGCAAAATCCTTCGGCAGGTCGAACTTGCCCTTTTCCAAACTGATCGGCGTGGACAGCTGCGACAGGAAGGCCATCGCGTTGCCGCCGGGATCCTTCTCGCCGAGCACGACCACGTGCGACACGGTGACCTTGCCAACGACTGCATTCTGCAGGCGTTCGGTGAGCGGCTTCTGCAGACGGGTCAGCATGCGGCCGACCACGTCCTTTTTCTCGTTGATTGCTTCCACCGCGGTGACGAAGCCGATCAGATTCTGCGTGGTTTCGAACTTGAAGCCCGAGAAGCGTCGACCGGCGAGCTGCCCGCCGTTGAAGTCGACGTTCAGTGCGCCGAGCTCGGTGATGAGCGCGTCGGGGAACTTGCCTTCCCTGAGCAGTGCGTCGCGCGCGGCCTCGGACTTGGTCTTCAGCGTTTCGAGCGTCACTTTGGCTTTGGCCACGCCGTCGGCGAGATTGGCTGCGTCGCGCGCGCCCTGGTCACGGCCCGCGGCGTTGGTGCGCGCGCCGCCGACCACGTAGCCGAGGACGCCGAACAGCGCCGACACGCCAATGGCAGCGACGAAGGCGGTTTTGAACGCACCTTTGCGTGCAGCATGCACGGTAGACTCGTCCATCTCGATGCGCTGCGGCTGCGGAGGAGGGGGCGGTTCGGCTTGCGCACGGAACGGGCCGGTGGACACGCCACGGGCGAGACCGCCGAGCGCTTCCTGCGCGGCGCCGCCGACGCCCGAGAGACTCGGCGCCGGAATCGACGCAGGAGCCGATCGCAGCGGCATGAGGACGGCCGGCGCAGGCACCGAGGCCGGTGAGCCCATGTCTGCGGGCCCTCCAGGATTGAGCGCAGGCGTCTGCGCAGGGATGCCCTGCGTTTTTTGCAGGCGCGCCTTGAGGTCGATCTTGGGCTTTCGTTCTTCCGCCATGCGTTCTCCAACTCGGGGACACTAATTTCGCTTGCCTCTCGGTGTCAACGTAGTGAGCCTGAAACCGTGAAGGTTCTCGTTGTCGACAACTACGACTCGTTCACGTTCAACCTCGTTCAGGCACTCGGGCAGCTGGGCGCGGTGGTCGACGTGATCCTCCACGACGAGCTCTCCGCGGAAGCCGCCCTCGCCCGCCCGGTCGACGCTTTCGTGCTGTCGC
>JAYUXI010000668.1:0-6378 GCA_043753085.1 Myxococcales bacterium
GAGGCCACGTTCCAGCAGGCCAAGACCGAGGGCAAACCCGTTGGTGCCTACTTCGACTCGCACCGCGCCGAAGTGGCCGACGCGCTCTTGGCCATCACCGACGCGAAAGCGGCCAGGGCCAGCGGCGCCGTGAAGAGTACCTACGACAAGCTGCGCTCCACGGCGAAGAAGAACGTCGAAGCCGCGGTGCCGCGTCTCGGCGCGCTGGTGCAGCGCTTCGCCAGCTGACGGCCGGGGGCTGCAGGTTCCGCCGCCTAGGAATCGAGCTCGCCGCCGAGCACGATGATCCCTTCGATGCGGAGATCGTCGAGGACAGCCAGCGTTTCCGACGTGTTCATCCGGCAGGCCGTGGCGATCTCGCGCACGGACCTGCGCCCGTCGACCCAGCTGAGGACGCTGCTCGCCTTGGCGCCGAGGTTCTTCTTCGCGAGGTCGGCACGCGAGATGACCAGCACCACCAGAGCCTGCACGCGGGCCAAGGCGGTGCGGCTCTGGCTTTCGATGGCCAGTGCCAGACGCTCGCTGGGGCGCGCGGCCAGGATCCGCTGCGCGGTCTCGATCGCATCGGTGTAGGCGTGTCCGACGAACTGGTCGTACATGAGCTTGGCGAGCGCGTCGGCCGCTTCGGCGTCGAGGGGCGTGCCGGGCTCGAGCTCGGCCAGCGAGGCCAGGCTTGCCTCGAGGTCGGCTCCTTTCAGCGCCACGGTGGCGTCGGCGGACGGCGTCTCGTCCGTAGGCGAAGGAGGGATCGATCCACTCGCGTCCCAGGCGGCGTCCAGCTCGTCGACCGGAACGTGCCCCGCCAGCAGGTCGGGCACCGGGTTCGGGTCGATGCGCATGGCAGACAGGTCGACCGCGCTGCGGGACACGCCCGGCGGAGCGGTGGGACGGATCGATTGCGACGACGGCGCCACCGAAGACGGCGCCCGGGAGGACAGTCGGCGCGGCTCTGCGTCGTCCACGAGGTCCACGTCGAACTCGATGTCGACGGCGTAGTCGCTGGCAGGCTCGGCCTGACTTCCGGGGGCGCCGCCGTCCATGGCGGCCTCGAGCCGCGCGATCTCTTGGCGTGATTCGGTGGCGATCGCCTCGGCGATGGCGTCGTCGGGGTTGGCCTCGAGCACGTGCTCGGCCAACTGGAGGGCGCCGCGGTAGTTTCCTTCCGCGAAGCGCCGCTTCATTTCACGGCGTTGATCAGGAAAGTCGAGTCCCATCGAGACCACCCAGAACGGCCGGAGCGTCCCACCGAGGGCGCGAACCAACCAGGTTGGAGCATACACGGAAGCGCGCGGCGGCGGCGAGGGTGGACTTGCGAACGGCGGCCGCGACGAGGAGATAGCGTGCGGTAGACAGCAAAAACCCCGCGAATCGAATCCGATCGCGGGGCTTTCTCACTCTCGGGTTGGTGGGCGATGACGGACTTGAACCGTCAGCCAATAGATTAAGAGTCTACTGCTCTACCAATTGAGCTAATCGCCCGAGGGCCGCGGTCAATACTTCGCACGCGTACGGCTGTCAAGCGCCGCATCCGTTTGGGTGACGACATTTCTTCCGGGTCTCGCAGACGTCCGCCTCGACGGCGAACGACGCGTACCTGCATCTGGCGTACTCGTGCGAGCAAGCCTCTCCAATATTGTGTATGTTGCATGGATGCCTTGGACCAGAGTCGGCGTGGACAACGCAGCGCGGGTCAATCGGCGTCAGCCCGACGGCGGCGCCGTTCGATGAGCATGCAAGCCGTGATCTTGGCCGGTGGGCTGGCGACGCGCATGCGACCACTTACACTCACGATTCCGAAGATGCTGCTCGAGGTCGGCGATCGCCCCTTCGCCGACCTGCAGCTCGAACGCCTGCACGCCGCCGGCTATCGCAAGGTGGTGCTCTGCGTGGCGCACCTCGGCGAGCAGGTGCGGGCACACGTCGGCGACGGCGCTCGCTTTGGCCTCGAGGTACGCTACTCCGACGAAGGTCCGAACCTGCGCGGCACCGGCGGCGCCCTGTGCCAAGCCTGGAACGACCTCGAGCCCGAGTTCTTGGTCACCTACGGCGACAGCTGGCTGCCGTTCGACTACGCGTCTCCGCTCGCTGCGCTACGGCGCCATCACGACTGCGACGCCGTGATGAGCGTCTACAAGAACGACGGGAAGTTCGATGGTTCGAACGTACGCACCGACGGCGTGATCGTGACCGCGTACGAAAAGGGCACCACCGATCCCGGCTTCGACCACATCGACTACGGCGCGCTCGCGTTTCGCAAGGCCGCCCTCGAGCCGTGGCGAGACCGCCACACCTGGGATCTGGCCGAAGTGCAAACGGCACTCGCGCGTGCCGGACGCCTGCGGGCCGTGGTGGCAACCGAGCGCTTCTACGAGATCGGCTCGCCCGAGGGCCTGGAGGCGCTCACGCGGCATTTGCAGGCTTAGGAAGACCCTCGCCCTCCCAGGTCCGGTTCTGCTATCAGCCGACGCGATGATTCTTTCACGCGCGCCCGTCCGGTTTTCCCTGGGAGGAGGCGGAACCGATCTGCCGAGCTACTCGCGCGAGCACGGCGGCTTCCTGGTGGCCGCTGGCATCGACAAGTACATCTACCTGGCGCTGCACCAGCGCTTCGAAAAGCAGATCCGCCTGGCCTACTCCAAGACCGAGCAGGTCGACGTGCTCGAGCAGATCGAGCACCCGCTCTTTCGCGAGGCGATGCGCATGGTCGGCGTCGGCGCCGGCGTCGAGATCTTCTCCATGGCCGACGTGCCGGCCAACTCGGGCCTCGGCTCGTCGAGCTCGTTCACCGTGGCCCTGCTCAACGCGCTGCACGCCTACCGCCGCGAATACGTAGACACGAAGACGCTGGCCGAAGAAGCATGCAAGGTCGAGATCGACATCCTGAAGGAGCCCATCGGCAAGCAGGATCAATACATCGCGGCCTACGGCGGCATCACCGCCTTCACCTTCGACAAGGACGGCAGCGTGCACGTGGAGCGTGTGCGCATGAAGGCCGAGGTCCAAGACGAGCTCGAGTCCAACCTCACGATCTTCTTCTCTGGCGTCGAGCGGCGCGCATCGAGCGTGCTGTCCGAGCAGGCCAAGACCATCACCGCGAACAAGGACGACGCCGTGCAGCGCATGCACCGCATCAAGGCGCTCGGCTACGAGACCAAGAAGATCCTCGAAGACGGCCGCATCGACGACTTCGGTGCTCTCCTGCACGAGCACTGGGAAAACAAGCGCAAGCTCGCCTCCAACATGACCGATCCCGCGCTCGACGAGCACTACGAAGCAGCTCGCAAGGCCGGAGCGCTCGGCGGCAAGCTGATGGGCGCCGGCGGCGGCGGATTTTTCATGTTCTACGCGCGGCCCGGCGAAAAGCGTGCCGTGCAAGAAGCACTCACCAAGCGTGGCCTGCGCCCGCTACGCTTTCGCTTCGATCACGACGGCGCGCGGCTCGTGGCGAACTTCCACGTAAGCTAAAGGGATCTCAGCATGACTAGCTTCAGCGAAATGTTTCTGGCCGAAGGCGTCGAGCTCATGAAAAAGCTCGACCCCGCCGTGATCGAAAAGACCGCCCTTGGCCTCGCCGAGATTCGCGCGTGCGGCGGCCGCCTGTTCATCCTCGGTGTCGGTGGCTCGGCCGGTCACGCCAGCCATGCCGTCAACGACTTCCGGAAGATCTGCGGCTTCGAGGCGTATTGCCCGACCGACAACGTGTCGGAGCTCACCGCGCGCACCAACGACGAAGGCTGGGACACCACCTTTTCGGAGTGGCTCAAGGGCTCGCGCCTACGCAAGGGCGATGGCCTGCTGATCTTTTCGGTCGGCGGCGGCAACCGCGAGAAGAACGTGTCGGTCAACTTGGTGCGCGCTCTCGAGCTCGCGAAGGAAGTGGGCGCCAGCGTCTACGGCATCGTCGGGCGCGACGGCGGCTACACGGCGCAAGTGGCAGACGCTTGCGTGCTCGTGCCCACCGTCCACCCCGATCGCATCACCCCGCATACCGAGGGCTTCGCTGCCGTGGTGTGGCACCTGCTCGTGTCGCACCCTGCCCTCGCGCAGAAACAGACCAAATGGGAGTCGACGAAGTAACCGCGACGGACGGCGATGCGCTGGAGTCTCCGAACGACACCATCGCGCCGCCTGCTCCGGACACGGATCCGAACGCCCTCGCCGAAGCGGAAGACACGGGAGAGCACGCCGCCGCTTCGGATCCGTCGCGGCCGCTGATCGTGCTCGATCGCGACGGTACCCTGGTGGACTTCGTGCGAGATCTCGAGACGGGCTTCGTCGGCGTGGCGTGGCATCCGAACCAGCTGCGGCTGCTCGCCGGCGTCACGTCCGGTTTGCAGAAGCTGAAGGCGGCTGGCTATCGCTTCGCCATCGCCACCAACCAGCCCGGTCCGGCCAAGGGCCAGTACACGGCCGACGCGGTGGCGCGCACCAACGACGCGCTGGTGGCGATGCTGAGAGACCACGACATCGACGTCGAGTACGTTGCAGCCTGCACGCATCATCCCGAGGGCGGTCCCG
This sequence comes from Myxococcales bacterium, assembly GCA_043753085.1. GTDB lineage: Bacteria > Myxococcota_A > Polyangia > Polyangiales > Polyangiaceae > JAYUXI01. Next base: position 4,519 of record JAYUXI010000668.1, read on the forward strand.
GTGGGGAATCCGGCCTCGTTGGGCCCTGCAACTGCCGCAAGCCAAAGGCGGGCCTGCTGGAAGAGATCTTCGGCGCGCTCGGCGCTCCGCACCGTGGGTCGTGGGTCGTGGGCGATCAGCTGTCGGACGTGCTGGCAGGCCAGGTGCTCGGCCTGAAGACCGCACTCCTGCTGGACGTCCGCCGCTGCGAGCTCTGCCCGAACAAGGGCTCGGAGCACGCGGCGAAACCCGACCTCACCGTGCCCACGCTCGACGCGCTTGCCGATCTGCTCCTCGCCGCCGCCACCACGTCTACCGCCACCGCCGTGAGCTCGACCTAAAAAGAGCCGGCGCTGGGCGCGTCCGCCGAAACCACGCAACTCCGGAAGGCATGCCGAGACTAGCGCCGCGGCTTTTTCTTCAGGCGCTCGTTGCGCGGATCGATGCGGCGTGGGGCTTCGTTGCGCACGGTTTCGATCCGCTTCGACGCCTCGGGGAACCGCGACTTGATCTGCGTGTGCAGGGCCACGCGCAGCGCCGCGTCGTACAGGCCTGGCTCTTTCGACTTGGCCGCGGGCAGCAGCGTGTCGATCACGTCCGCGCCGAAGCGCGTGGCCAGGATCTGCCACGTGCCCGGCACGGCGCCGAGCAGTTCCTTGTAGCCGGGGTAGCGCTCGTCCGACCGGCTGGCGTTCAGCAGGAGCTGCAGCGATTGCTCGAGAACGGCCTTTACGCCCTCGAAGCTGGCGAGGCCGTCCACCGTCTTGCGATCGCCCAGCGCTCGGATGAACGAAGCCGCCGGAAAGTAGCCGTCGACGAAGGTGGTGCTCGCTTCCCACAAGGCTGCTTCGTGGCGATGGAACAACCGACAGAGGGCCAGCACCGACATGTCCCGCACGTGGAAGCGCATGTCGTCCGATGCGTCATGCACCCATTCGATCACCAGCTGCAGGTTGGTGTCGATGGCGGACTTTTTGTTGCGCGAGGGCCGAGCCGAGACTGCCACGTCGGGCGCGCGGTCGACTGCGCCTACGGCCACCAGCAGACCCACCATCGGCAAGAACTCCGACTCGGTGCCGCCCGGCGCGATGCCCGGATGATGCGCGAGCAGACCTTTCGCGATGCGCAGCGCGTCGTCGGGGGTGCCGGCGGTGGCGGCGATCACTTCGTCCGCGAACAGCATGTTGGCGCGGTTGCCCGGGAACAGCGAGTTGCGCCGCAGCAGGGTTTCGAGCGACTCGAGATCGCCACGGCGGGCTTTGACGAGTGCGTCTGCCAGTTGCTTTTCGCGGGAAAGAAGGACCATCGTGGCTTCGGTGGGGCCAGCTCTACTCCCGAACCGCAACGCCGCACAATCGAAAGCCCGCGCGAGCGTGCGACGGGCAGCGCTTGCGGCGCTCGCGGCCGTTGCGCTGGCGCTGGGATGGGCGTGGGTGGCGGCCGGCCCGCCGCCGGCCGTCACGGCGCTCGCACCGATCTTCCTGGAGGCCACCGTCGCCGCGGAGGACCCAGTATTTTATCGGCACCACGGCCTCCGGTACGGAGTGCGGCGCACGCTCGCCCAGAAGCTGGCGCGGCGCATGCGGCCTGGCCACGGCAAGCTTGCCTACGGCGTGCATGCGGTGCTCGCGCTGGGACTCGAGCTGCGCTGGAGCAAGCGCGAGATCCTGCAGGCTTTCGTCGACACCGAGTCGTACGGCATGGGCCAGCGCGGCGTGATCGCTGCGTCGCAGTATTACTTCGAGCACGGGCCCGAACGGCTGACGCTCGCCGAAAGTGCCGTGCTGGTCGGCCTGACGGCCCGCGCGCCGCAGCGCTGGCTCGACGAAGACACGTTGAAGGCCGCGCGCCGCGACGGCCTCGCGCACCTGCACCGGACCG
>JAYUXI010000669.1:0-2580 GCA_043753085.1 Myxococcales bacterium
GAGCACGACAAGCTGCAGCGCGGTCTCGCCACGCCGAACGTGTCGGCGGAATCCTTGCGCAATACACGGAGTACGGTCAAGACCGACGCGCTCCTGACCGACGTCCTTGGCGGCGCCACGATTGGCTTTGCGATCTTCACGCTGGTGGCCGGCATCGTCACCCTGCCGGGCCCCTCGACGCGCAAAGCGGCAACGCTGCAGCCGCTGCTCGGACCCGGCGGCGCTGGCCTGCGCGGCTCGTTTTGAACCGCTGGCACCGCGGCGGCCAGCTCGTGCACGAACGCTCGCCGGACGGTGACGGCGCGGAGTCGTGAAGCGTTCTCGATGTGACGGCGCCGTCGCGTTTGCTCCAGGTTGTGCGGAAGGGCCCGTGTTCACGCCGGCTCGGCGGCCCATGGCGTCGCACGGACAACTCGGCCCGTGATAGGACTGTTCGCTCACGATGCCGCCGCTCACCCTGCTTCGCAATGCGCGCATTTTCATGCCCGAGCCGTTCGGTCTCGGCGACGTACTGATCGGCGCCGAACGCATCCTCGCGCTCGGCCGGGCACTGCCCCTGCTGCCGGCAGAACTGTGCGCCACGGTCGACCTCGGCGGCGCCCGGCTCGTCCCGGGGCTCATCGATGCGCACGTGCACGTCACCGGCGGCGGCGGCGAATCCGGCCCCGCTTCGCGCGTCCCGCGGCTGGTGTTCTCGGCGCTCACGCGCGGCGGCATCACCACCTGCGTCGGCGTGCTCGGCACCGACGGCACCACGCGCACGGTCGCCGAGCTGGTCGCCTCTACCTTGGCACTGCGCGCCGAGGGGCTTTCGGCCTACTGCTGGACGGGCAGCTACGAGGTGCCGCCGATCACACTCACGGGCTCGGTGCGGGGCGACGTCGTGTTCGTGGATCCGGTGATTGGCGTGGGCGAGGTCGCCATCAGCGATCACCGTTCCTCGCAGCCGACGAGCGACGAGATTGCGCGGCTCGCCGCCGACTGCCACGTCGCGGGCCTGATGACCGGCAAGGCCGGCGTGCTGCATCTGCATCTCGGCAACGGCGCACGGGGGTTGTCGGTGGTGCGCGCCCTGCTGGACAGCACCGAGTTGCCGCCGCGCACGTTCCACCCCACCCACTGCAACCGCCGCAAGGCGCTGTTCGACGAAGCCGTGGCGCTCACTGCGCGCGGCTGCACCATCGACGTGACCGCCTTTCCGGTCGACGAGGGCGAAGACGCGTGGTCTGCGCCCGATGCCATCGAGCGCTATCTCGACGCCGGCGCTGCGCCGGACCGCATCACCTGCTCGTCCGATGGCGGCGGCTGCTTGCCGCAGTACGACCTGCAAGGCAACCTCACCTCGATCGGCATCGGCGAGCCCGGCGCGCTGGCCGATGCCCTCGCCGAGCTGCTCTCGCGGGGTCGTGCGCTCGAGGCCGTGCTGCCCATCTTCACGTCGAACGTCGCCAGCTTGCTCCGCTTGCACCAGAAGGGGCGCATCGAGGTCGGAGGCGACGCCGACCTCGTCGTGCTGGACGACGCCCATCACGTCCACGACGTGATCGCGCGCGGTCGTTTCGTGGTCCGCAGCAAGGAGCCCCACGTGTGGGGCGCGTTCGAACGAGCAAAAGCATGAGCCCAACCAAACCCCACGGCGACCATACGCGCGGCTACATCATCCCGATCGGCGGCGCCGAAGACAAGGAGGGCATGAGCGAGGTATTGCGCAAGTTCCTCGAAGTATCGGGAGGCAGGGAAGCGCGCATCGTCATCATTCCCACGGCCTCGAATCTCGCCGACACGGGCAGCCGCTACGAAAAGATCTTCCTGAAGCTCGGTGCCGCGACGGCGAAGGCGCTGCCGATCGGCACGCGAGACGAAGCCGCGTCGGACGAATGGATCCCCACCATCGAGGACGCCACCGCCGTGTTCATCACCGGCGGCAACCAGCTGCGACTCACCACCATCCTCGGCGGCACCAACATCGCTCGCGCCGTCCGCAAGGCCAACGCCCGCGGCGTCACGGTGGGCGGCACCAGCGCCGGCGCGGCGATCCTCAGCGAGCACATGATCGCCTACGGCAAGGAAGGCACCACCCCGCACGCCGGCAAGGTGTCGCTGGTGCCTGGCTTCGGTCTCACCAACCGCATCATGATCGACCAGCACTTTCGCCAGCGCGACCGGCTCGGCCGCCTGCTGACCGCGATCGCGTACAACCCGTTCGCCGTCGGCGTCGGTCTCGACGAGGACACGGCTGCCTTCATCGACCACAAGAAGAAGCTCACCGTGGTGGGTGCTGGCGCGCTCACCATCATCGACGCTTCGGAGCTCACGCACTCGTCGATCGCCGAAGCCAAACAGGGCATGCCCGTCACGATGACCAACGTGCGCCTGCACATCCTCACGCAGGGCGGCACGTTCGATCTCGAAACTCGCAAGGCATCGGCAAGGGGGCCAGTATGAAGCTTCTCGAACGACGCACGTACCGTGGACCCAGTCTCTACGCGCACTTCCCGGTGATGCGCCTCACTGTCGATCTCGGCGTGCTCGAGGACTGGCCGAGCGCGAAGATCCCCGGCTTCGTCGATGGCCTCCTGG
>JAYUXI010000670.1:0-2578 GCA_043753085.1 Myxococcales bacterium
CCGGCGGGCTTGAGGCGCGCGTTGACGACGTTGTCGGTGACGCACTTGGTGACTTCCTCGGGCGCAGTGCTGCTGGAGACCGAGACCTTCCCCTTCATCTCCTTGGAGTTCGTGCCGATGGTCACGTTGTTGCCGAGGGTCGGGTAGCGCTCGTCGGCGCCGTTGATCACGGTCCACTCGAACTTGATGGTGACGTCGCCTTTGGCGTCCGGCTTGGATGCGAGGACGGTTTCGTAGCAGCTCTTCATCGCGCCATCTTGCTCGGCAAAGGCTTTCTGGGTTTCTTCCGCGTACTGGGCAGGCGTGCGCGAGGCCGCGCCGCAACCGGTGACGGCGCCCAGAGAAACCAGGGCGACGGAAACGCGGACAGTGTTCAGCAGAATGGTCTTCATGGTCGTCTTGCTCCAGGTGTTCATGGCTTCTTCTTCGCTCCCTTCAGCGGCGCGAGGTCGACCTTCTGGACCGGGTCGGTGATCAAGAACTCGACGCGGCGGTTTTTCTCTTTGCCGTCGTCGGTCTTGTTGTCGGCGATGGGCTTTTCACTGCCGTAGCCCTTGGCGGTCATGCGGGAGGCGTCGACGCCGTCCTTCACGAGAGCGGCCATGACGGCTTTGGCGCGCAGGTCGGAGAGAGCCTTGTTGCGCTTGGCGTCGCCTTCGGAGCTGGCGTGGCCCTGGATCTCGACCTTCTTGATCTCGGCGTGCTCCTTGAACGTTTCGGCGACGTCCTTGAGCAGTGGGCCCGAAGCGGGGAGGATGGTATCTGCATTGACTGCAAACTGCACCTTTTCGTCGATCTCGATCTTGCCGTTGTTCACCTTGGCGTGCCTGACGACCACGGGAGCTGGCGGCGGGGCGGCGATCTTCGCCGCGGTGGTTACCGTGCCTTCGCCGGTGAACGAGACGGTGCTCGCGCAGCCCGCGGTGAACGCGATGCTGGCAAGCATGCCGAGAGAAACCACTGTCTTTGCAACCATAGATGTCGATCCTCCACGTAAGTTGTGCCCAGCGCCTCGATGGCTGGCCACGCTGGCGTCGGTATAGACGGGGCGCCGACCGCTGTCCTACAACCTTCGCGCCACTATTTTACAAATAGCCGCGCGCCTGCAAGGAAAAGAGCTGCGCGTAGCGGCCGTCTCGGGCCACCAGCGACGCGTGTGTGCCTTCTTCCACCAGCAAGCCGCGTTCGATCACGACGATGCGATCCGCCATGCGAACGGTCGGAAAGCGGTGTGAAATCAAGATGCTGGTCCGGCCGCGGGTAAGCTCGCGGAAGCGCTCGAAGACGGCGTACTCGGCCTCGGCATCGAGCGCCGCCGTGGGCTCGTCGAGCACCAGGATGTCGGCTTCTTCGCGCATGAAGGCGCGAGCCAAGGCGACCTTTTGCCACTGGCCGCCGGACAGCTCCACGCCGCCGCCGAAGCGCCGGCCCAGTGGTGTCTCGAGCCCGTTTTCCAGCTGGGCCACGACCTCGGTGGCGCCGCCCCGTTCGATGGCGCGATGCACCCGGGCATCGTCGCTCAGCGCGCCGATGCTGCCGAGTCCCACGTTCTCGCGCGCGCTGAGCTGGTAGCGAGCAAAGTCTTGGAACACCACGGCCACGCGCCGGCGCAGCGCGGTCTCGTCCCACGTCTCGAGCGCTTTGCCGTCGAGCCAGATGCGGCCCTCGGTGGGCTCGTACAAGCGCGTGAGCAGCTTGATGAAGGTGGTTTTGCCGGCGCCGTTCTGTCCGACGATGGCCAGGCTCTGCCCCGCCGGAATGAACACGTCGACGTGGCGGAGGGCGAAATCGGTGCGGCCCGGATACCGGAACCCCACGTCCGCGAAGCGAATGCCGCGCTCGTCCGGGCTCACGGTCTCCGGATCGGGCGCGTCCGTCCGCGCATGCGGGGAAGATGCAGGCAAATGCGCGGGGGCCGCGACGTCGAGGAACCCGAACAGGTTCGACATGTACAGATTGTCCTCGTACATGCCGCCGAAACCGGAGAGCAGCGACTGGAACGCCTGCTGGCCCTGCCGGAACGCCACCATGCCGAGGATCATGTCGCCGAGGGTGAGCTTGCCTAGCGCCGCGGCGGCGGCCATGAGCGCGTAGCACCCGTAGAACGTGATGGTGGCCAGCAGCGACAGCAAGTAGCCCCAGCCGCCGCGGCGCATGGCCAGCTGCTCGTCCTCGCGGGTGAACTGCTCGCCGAGCGAGCGGTATCGCTCCAGAAAGTGCGGGCCGAGACCGAACAGCTTCACCTCCTTGGCGTGCTCTTCGGACGCGAGCACGCTCTCCAGGTACATCAGCTTGCGCACCTCGGGACTGCGCCAGTTGCGCAGCGAGAACGACTTGTTGGCGAAGCGCATCTCGGCCAGCGTGGCGGGAATCGCAGCGAGCAGCAGCGCCACCACCGCCAGCGCGCCGAAGCGGATCAGGAGCGCGCCGTAGCCGAGCAGCGCGATGGTGCTCTGCGCCATCTGGAAGGTGCGCGTGACCACCGAGAGCGGGCGCGACGAAGCCTCGCGGCGGGCGCGGGTGAGCTGGTCGTAAAACTCCGGATCTTCGAAGTGCCGGAGCTCGAGGCCGATGGCGC
>JAYUXI010000671.1:0-2571 GCA_043753085.1 Myxococcales bacterium
TAGCCGCAGCCGGTGTTGTGCAGGGTGCGGCAGAAGTCGCGCACCGCCGAGTTCGGCACGCCCACCACGCGAAAGTCGATCGCTTTGCCGTGGTTGTGCCGCGAATCCTTGGTGTACTGCGTGGTCTTGTACGGCCGGTAGCCGGAGATGATCTCGACCGGACGGCTGCCGAAATGATCCGCGATCACGCCGACGAGTGCGAGCAGCCGGGCGTCTACCGCGTGGGTCTGGTTGGTGGCCGAGCGCCACATGTTCTTGGCCTTGGCCAGCGTGACCGCGGGGATGCGGCGGCCGCGGCCGACCTGCAGCACGAAGTCCTCGTTGGTGGCGAGGCGGTGACCCCGGACGACGCCGGATTCCTTCGCGCGGGCAGCGTACTTGGAAGCGCCTGGCTTGGCCGCAGCGGCGGGCACGAGCGGCCTGGTGGCGGTTGTGAGAGCGGGCTTCACGTCGCCGCCGTGTTTTGCGTTGCTGGCGTTGGCGGCAGAGACGGCCACGGCGGCATCGGTCTTTTTCTTGACGTTGTTGCTGCCGAAGGCTCCTGGGATCACCAGCACCTGGCCGAGCTGCAGGCGCTTGGCGTTGCGCAGGCTGTTCTTCTCCATGATGGCTCGAACGGTCACGTGGTAGCGATTGGCGATCGCTTGCAGGGTATGGCCCTTGGAAACCACGTGCTCCACGTCTGCGTGGGCGGTGGGCGCGAGGGTACCGAGCGCGAGCGCGCCGAACACCAGCGCGAGACGAGGGAAATCCGTGAAAAAAGACACGCCAGGCGTCTAGAACCTCGACGCCTCTCCTGCAAGCCTGCCCTTGGGGCCGGCCGAGGCGTTCCGGCACAATCTTTGGCCAAGCCTCGGGCCGTCTGCGATGATTTGTGACCGATGGCCGAAGGCAAACATTTGATCGGGGTCGACATCGGCTCCAGCTCCATCAAGATCGTGGAGCTCAAGTCCTCGCGAAAGGGCTTGGAGATCATCCGCGCCGCGTACGCGCCGCTGCCCGAGCAGACCATCATCGATGGTCACATCATGAACCGCGGCACGGTGGTGGAAACTCTCGCGCGCCTGTGGACCCAGCACAAGTTCACGCGCAAGGACGTGGCCGTCGCGCTCTACGGCCAGTCGGTCATCGTCCGCAAGATCACTGTCCCGACGATGACCGAGGCCGAGCTCGAACAGCAGATCGATTGGGAGGCCAAGCAGCACATTCCCTTCGACGTGAAGGGCATGAGCATCGACTACGAGGTGCTGCGCAAGCGCCCCGAAGCCGGCCAGATGGATCTTCTCTTGGTCGCCGCCAAGAAGGACGAGGTCAGCGACTTCACCACCTTGCTCAAGGAGGCGAAGGTCAAGCCGCTGGTCGTCGACACGCACGCCTTCGCACTGCAGAACGTCTTCGAGTCGCAGAAGGGCTTGCCCCAATCGGGCAGCATCGCGCTGATCAACGTGGGCGCCAGCGTCACCTCGATCAACATCGTGTCGGACGGCGTCTCGGCCTTTTCGCGCGAGATCACCAACGCGGGCAACTCGATCACCGAAGAGATCCAGAAGCAGGCGGGCATCCCGTTCGAGCAGGCCGAGGCATACAAGTGCGGCGCCGGCGGCGGCATCATCCCGCAAGAGATTCAGCTCATGATCGAGAACGCCTGCGACGGCTTGGCCGGCGAGATCCAGCGTTCGCTCGACTTTTACCTCGCCACCAGCGGCGATCAGGAAATCCAGACCGTCTACATGTGCGGCGGCAGCGCGTACCTCACGCCCCTGTGCCAGGCGGTGGAGCGTCGCGCCCGCGTCGCCGTCCAAGTATTCGATCCCACCATGCACCTGGTGGTCGACGCGCGTTTCGTCGACCAGGACATGCTGCGCCAGCGCGCTGCTCAATTCCCCGGCGCCATCGGCCTCGCGCTTCGCAGCGACCGCGAGAAGCGCGAGCTGCTCGGCACCTCGCACCCGGTCCACATCAACCTGCTCTCGCAAAAAAAGGCGGCGGCCGCGGTCGCGTCTTCCGGACTGCAGGGGCAAGGCTGGTTGGCCGGCGTGCTCGGGCTGGTGACCCTCGAGGTGCTCGTGATGTTCTTCGTGTACAATGCACGTTCGAAGGAGCTCGACAAGCAAAAGCGCGCCAACCAGGAAGTCAGTACCGCCATCGACTCGATCAAGGCCAGCGTGGCCAAGCATGGTGAGGTCAAAATGCGACTGCAGGAGCTCAAAGACCGTGAGACCGCCATCGAGAAGCTGCAATCTGCACGCACGGGGCCGACCCTGGCGATGCTCGAGCTTTCGAAGATCATGTCGGCTGGTCGCGGGCCGACGGTCGACCCGGTGCGTATGGGGAACGTCAGGCGTGACAATCCCACGGCGGCGCCGAGCGCCACCTGGGATCCACACCGCGTCTGGCTCACGCAGTACGCGGAAGCGGATCGCGCCGTGAAGATCACCGGCCGAGCACGCGACGGCGAAGACGTGTCCGAGCTCACTCGCCGCCTCGACCTCTCGTCGATGTTCACCGACGTCACCCTGTTGCCCGCCGCCAAGGCGATCGACGCCGCCACCAAGCTGGAGGTCCTCGGCT
>JAYUXI010000672.1:0-6357 GCA_043753085.1 Myxococcales bacterium
GGGGGTGTGGCGCGCGTCGAACCACCACTCGACCAGCTTGGCCGCGACGATGCCCTTCTGGCCCCGGCGGTCGCCGAGATCGACGTAGGCGTCGCGGACTTTGGCGTCGCCACCGTCGGCCAGCTCGGTGAGCACCGCGAGCGCTTCGTCGCCGCGATCCAGCTCGTCGGCTAGAATCTGGGCAAGGCGCCTGGTCATCGTGGCGGCGTCGTCCTCGTCACCTTCGACCTCGATGCGCTCTGCAAGCAACTCGGCCACGCGGTCCCACTGCTCGGCCTGCTCGCACAGATCGCAGAGGCGCTCGAGCGCATCGAAATCTTCCGGGTCGGCCTTGCGGACCAGGTCGAGAGATCGGATCGCATTCTTCGCGTCGCCGCGAGTTTCGTACAGGCGGGCCAGGCGGCCGGCGATCTGGCCGCGCTCGGCGGTGTCCGCCACGAGCTTCAGCTCGCGCTCGAGCGCGTCGGTGGCGGCCACGGTTTCGCCGCGGCGTTCTTGCAAGTCGGCGATGGCCTGGAGGGCAGGTCGCGACGTGGAATCGAGGTCGAGGAGAATCTCCTCGTAGCGCGAAAGGGCGGTGTCGACGTCGCCGACTCCCGACGCGAGCAGCTCGGCCTCCCGAAGCGCGATGAGAGCTTTTTCGGGCCGGTCCGTCGTCCCCTGAGACAGGCGGCGGAGCAGCGTGGTGGCTTCGGTGTGATCGGAGCGACCCACGGCGTCGTCGATGAGGCGTTCGAGAGCTTCCTTGTCGTCGCCGTCTTCCAGCATCTTGAGCCACAGCTCGCGCGCGAACTCTGGATCGCGCAGCTTGGACGACGCGAGCTGCGCAGCCTGGCGCCGGGTGGAGATGCGCTTGTCGCGGTCGGAAAGACGGTCGCCGCGCTTTGACAGGAGATTCACGAGGCGTTCGGTCTCGCCGCGGGCGTCGAAGCGCTTGGCGAGCTGGTTGGCGTAGTCGTCGTTCAGGGGGTCGAGATTTGTGGCGGACTCGAGCTTCTCGAGCGCGAGGTCTTCGTCGCCGGCCTTGGCGAAGTAGTCGCCGGCGCGCGCAAGGCACTGCGCTATCTGTTTGGGGTCGTCGACCAGTTGGCCCTTCTGCTCGGCGGCGTGCGCGGCCTTGCCCCACTGCTCGCTGGCGGAGAACGTGCGTTCGGCTTCGTCCCACAGGCGACCGCTGCGCAGCAGATCGGCCGCTTCGGCGTAGGCGTCGCCGGCCGGCTCGAGCTCATCGAGCGTCTCGCGAAGCTGACCGAGGCGTTCGAGCAAGTTGCCGCGCGCCATCGCGTCTTCGATGCGGGGAGTGTGCTCGGCGAGGATGCTGGCCGCGAGATCGCTGCGGCTGGCGCGCTCGTAAAGCTTCGCGGCGGTGGAGACAGGCGCGTCTTCTTCGGGGGTGAGTCGCGCGATGCGAACCCACGCCTCGGCTGCGCCGATGAGATCCTTGCGTCGGTCTTCTTGCAGCTTGGCCAGCTTCTTCTCGAGAGCGACCTTGATCTCGATGTCGCTCGCGACGGTGGCTTCCTGCTCGAGCAGGTTGGCCAAGTCGTCCCAGCGCTGGGTGCGTTCCAACAGACGCGTGAGCGCCGTGCGCGCGCTCTCGTCGGAACGGTCGAGCGCGATCAGCTGGCGCCAGGCGGCGACGGCGCCGTCGGTGTCGCGGAGGTTGCCCTCGCACAGCCCGGCCACCTCGCGAAGGCGCTCTTTCTTCGAGTCGATCGATTCCTGGCTGCCAGGCGCGGACACGCTGGCCAGCAGGACGTCGCGAAGCTCGGCGTAGTTGCGCTGCGAGCGCAGGTAGTCTTCGACCCACGCGAGCGCCTCGGGGTGGGCGGGCTCGGTGTCGAGCACGTCCTTGTACTTTGCATGCGCTTCGCTTTTCTTGCTCTTGCCGACCAGCATGCGTGCGTCTTCGAGGATGCCCTGGAGGCTGCTGCGCCCGGCCGCGGGCGCAGCGTCGCGCAGGAGCATGGCGAGCGGATCGGCTTCGGTCGCGGCGACGGGGGGCACGCGGCGGTCGGCGCCCGAGAGGCTGGCCAGATCGATGCCGAGCGTGGCCGGGTTGCCCGCTTCGTCGACGGCGTCGCTGAGCTGGACACGGCGAGCGGAGGGCTCGATCACGTCGACGGTAGGCGCACGCGGCGGGATCGGCGAGGGCTCCTCGGCCCGCGGAGGCTCCGCGTCGCCCACGAGCGCGCGCGCCTCACGCGCGTGCTCGCCATCCGGGTTGGCGGCGAGGTAGTTGCGATAGCGGTCGGCGAGGATGTCGTCCTGGCCGCTGCCTTCGGTCGCGTCGCGCAACACTCCGAGTGCTTCGTCCGACCCCGGCTCGATGTCGAGCGCGGCGCCGCCGTAGGCCACGGCGTGCTCACCACCGAATTCTTGCGCGAGGCCAACCAGTGCCCGCACGGCGTCGCGGCGCTCTGCGGAGTCGACCTCTTGGCCGCCTTGGACACGTTCGAGCACCGAGGAGGCGTACTCTTGCCGGAGCACGGCGTCGTCCGGGTCGATCCTGCGTGCATCGTGCAGGGCTCGCGAGGCGGCGCGTAAATCTCCGGCGAGCCGGCTGCTGGCCGCTTCGTCGCGGAGGAGCGCGAGGCGACGCTCGAGATCTTGTTCGAGGGCGAGCTCGGCTCCGTACAGCGGCAGCGCTTCTTCGTACCGGCCCTCGCTCTTGAGGAGCTCGCGTGCGCTGAAGATGGCGAACGCATTGCCCGGATCCAGCTCGGCGGCTTTGCGCCAGTGCTCGATGGCCTCGTGCGGCTGCGCCAGCGCCGCCGGGTCGGCAAAAAGCTGCGCCAGCTCTTCGTGCATCGCCGCCAGCTCTAGTGCCACTCCCGCGTCGCCAGCGAGCGGGAGCATGGCCTTCGCGCGATGGTCGAGCAGCCCGGCCAGGGCTTTGACGTCGCCCTTCTCGCGGTACAGGTTTGCGAGGCGCTCGGCCGCCACGCGATGGGTAGGATCGCGTTCGATGGCGTTCATCAGCACGCGGGCAGCACGGTGGGCGTCTGCCAACGTGATGGCCCAGACGTTCGCCGCTTCGGCCAGCCAGTGGGCGGCGTAGGCGGGATCCGGCGAGTCGTTGCCGACCCGCTCGAGGAAGACGGCGTAAGCCTGCGGGTCCGACTCGCCGTGTGCGTGTGCGTAGGCGAGTGCTTCCTCGTCGTGAGGGTTCTCAACGAGCCTCGCGACGAGCGGCTCAAGTTCCGAGGCGTCCATGGAGCGCGAAACCTACAACGGCTGATCCCGTGCGGCAATTGGAGTTCTCGCCGCCGGAACCCGCAACGGCGCAGGCGCTGCCGCGGGCGAGGGCCGTTAGTTTTCGAAGATCCCGTACGAAGGCGCTGGTGCCGACGGCGCGGCCTTGGTCGCGCTCGGTAGCGGGGGCGCCAGGGTCTTGCCATGGCCGTGGCGCGAGCTGGCTCGTGGCACGTTCGCCGGCTCGACGGCCGTGGCGGCCTGGACGGCGGGCTCGGAGGGCGGCGAGAACGGCGGCGAGAACGGCGCAATCGGTTGGACCTTCTCGGGCTCGGGCTGGGCTTCGGTGCGGACCACGCGCGCCTCGTGGGGCAGAGCTCGCCAGCCGACTGCGACCGCGGCCATGCCGAGCGCGATGCCGCCCAGGACCCATGCCCACACGCGGCGTGACGAGGCTGCCGCCGGCGTCGCGCGCTTGCTGCTTTCGGCGGCGGTGCTTGCTTCGAGCGCGCGCTGCAGCTCCATCGAGAATTCTTCGGCCGAGGCGGGCCGCGAGTCGGGGTCCTTCGACAGCGCGCGCCGCACCACCGCTTCGATCTCGGCCGGAATGTCGGCTTCGGGACAGGCCACCCGCGGCCGCACCGGCTCGGTTTTGATGTGACGCGCCATGACCATGATGGCGTCGTCGTCGGTGAAGGGCGGGCTGCCCGTGAGCATGTGATAGAGAATGACGCCCAGCGAATACAGATCGCTGCGAGCATCCAGCTGCTTGCCCTGCGCTTGCTCGGGCGACATGTAGCGCGGCGTTCCGAACACGGTGCCCGCCTGGGTCTCGACCGCATTCAGCAGCTTGCTGTGGTCGCCGCGGAGCATCTTGGCGATGCCGAAGTCGAGCACCTTGAGCAGCTCGCCGCTGTCTTCGCCCTGCGCGTGCACCTTGGCGAAAAACAGATTGTCCGGCTTCAGGTCGCGGTGGACGATGTCCTTGCCGTGCGCCTCGCCCAGGGAGCGGAGCGCTTGCCGGGTGGCTTCGACGGCTTCGCGGTAGGGCAGGCGCGAGACGCGAGACAGACGCTGGCCGAGGCTCTCGCCCTCGAGCAGCTCCATGGCGAGGTACAACTCGCCGTCGTCGCTCTCGCCGAAGTCGAACACGGTGACCGTATGCGGCGAAGTGAGCAGGCTGGTGGTGCGAGCCTCCCGCAGGAAGCGGGCCTTGGCCTGATCGTCGAGCGCGCGCTCCGGACGCAGGATCTTCACGGCCACCTGCCGCGCCATCGCGTCTTGGGTGGCACGGTAGACGGTGCCCATCGAGCCCATTCCGACGCGACCGAGCACGGTAAAACGGCCGGCCAGGCTGCGGCCGATCCACGAGTCGCTCTCGTGCACTCCGCTGTCGGCGTGGGGTGGGCTCTGGGAATGAGCACCCAAACGGGGCGAGGCAGCGCCGAGCGAGTCGTCTGCGGGCTGGCGCGATGCGACAGCGGCGACGAGTTTCCGAGCGCTGTCTGTGGTGGTCACCCGCTCACGCCTTCCACGTTGGCTGCCTTGCAGAGGCGCCATGGTCGGCTGATCTGCCTACCTGAGCGCCTGACCCGATGGTGGCGTGGCTCGCACCGTGGCGCAAGCGCTTTGCGCATGCCGCGGTTACGCTGGAGCCGGCTCCTGCGGCGGTCGTATCGCAAGCGCTCCGCGGGCGGGCGGTCACCGGAGGGGCAGCAGGTTCCGTGGATCGGTCGGCACGGAGGAGGCACTGGTCACGAGCAGGTTCGCACCTTTTTCGCGCAGGACCGTGACTGCGTCCAGGCCATCGCGCAGGCGCCGGATCTCGAGGTGCAGGTGGACCAGTCCCGGCGAGCCCGAGTCGCCAACCGTTCCGATCACGTCGCCGTCGCGGACGGTCATGCCCGCCGTCAGCCCGGGCGAAGCTTGCTGCAGGTGGCCGAACAGCGTGACGTACTCGCGCAGCGTGGCGGGCGCGGCGCCGCCACCGGCTTCGCCCACGCCCTGGCGAATGCGCGAGCGCAGCAGCACGGTGTGGCCGAACACGTCGCCCACGAAAAGCACTTCGGCTTCGCCTTCCTGGTGCTCGTAGGTGACCACGTGCACCGGCGTGCCACGCACCTGCGGGAGGTCGACACCGCCGTGGCCCACGTGACGGAGGCCAGCACCCCGGCGCTGCCGTTCATCCGGCAGATCGAGGTCGTATCCGCTGACCACGCTGCGGCCCACCAATCCCGGCGGCACCGGATAGCGATACGCCTCGTAGTCGGCCGGCCGATCCGGGCTGCGCGGCAGATGCTCGTAGGTTTGCAACTCTCCGGAGCGCATGCGGTGGGCGCCCTCCGCCAGCGGGATGTCCACGCCCCCCGGTTCGGCAGCAAATGAGTTGGGATGCACGCAAAAGGGCCCATCGGGCAAGCCGTCTCCCGAGCACGTGAAGCGCGCGGGAGCTGCCGCGTGCGAAGCCGGCTCGCTGGTAGCTCGTGCCGCCGGCGCGAGCCCCAGCCCGACCAGAAGCGCGGACGTCGCCAGCAGGCTCAGCGGAATGCGCCACGTCGATGCCATCGACATCGGCATCGCCGTTTCGGAGGGCTCCGACACGCCTCTAGCATAGCGGCTGTTCTGCGGGTGGGGCGCCGAAAAGCATGGTAGGAGCCCGCGTCATGGCCGCCGACGAACTCCTCACGTCCCTCTACGACTCCGAGCGCACGCTGCGCCGCCTGCACCGCGAGCTCACCGAGCTCGACGCGAGCGAATTGTACCCTGCACTCGAAAAGCACGGCCGCCAGGCCCTCGCCGACGTGGCGTCGGACCGCGAAGAGGGCGCATTGCGTCTGGTGCGCCTCGCCGTTCTGCTCGGTACCGGTCCCACCACCGAGCCAGCCGCCAGCAAGCGCGTCGATCTCTTGATCGACATCATCGACTGCGACGTGCCCGAGGCCCGCATGGCCGCGGGTGAGGTGTTGCAAGGCCTGGCCGAAGACCGCTTCAAGGAAGTCGCCCTCGGCATCGAGCGCGCGATCGGTCGCCTGGCCAAGGACTCTGCCGCCCTGATCGAGCTGCCGTACCTGATGGCCGAGTTCGCCGACGCCGGCGCCGCCAAGTTGCTCGGCAAGTTCCTCGTCCACTCCGAGCCGGACGTCGTCGCAGCCGCGATCGAAG
>JAYUXI010000673.1:0-2571 GCA_043753085.1 Myxococcales bacterium
TCTTCCATCGTAGAACCCGGTATGCGCACGCCTCCCAGCGTGTCGCTGGCGGTTTCGAATGGCAGATCCGCCGCTTCGATCTGATGGCCTTCGCACAGCACGACGGCGCGCTCGATGGCGTTCTCGAGCGCGCGCACGTTTCCGGACCAGCGATGCGCGAGCATCTTCGAGCGTGCTTCGGGCGAGAAGCCGTCGACTGCTTTCTGGTTCTCGGCGGCGAAGCGCCGGACGAAGTGTTCCGCGAGGACGAGCACGTCGGTGCCGCGCAGACGAAGAGGCGGCATCTCGATATTAACGACGTCGAGTCGGTAGAATAGATCCTCGCGGAAGCGGCCATCGCGCACGTCTTGAGCCAGGTCGCGGTTGGTGGCGGCGATCAAGCGCACGTCGACGACGACCGACTCGGTTCCGCCGACTCGCTGGAACGAACGCTCCTGCAGCACTTGCAGCAGCTTGACCTGCGTGAGCAGCGGAATCTCGCCGATCTCGTCGAGAAACAAGGTGCCGCCGTGCGCCTGCTCGAAGCGCCCGGGCCGCCGTTTGTCGGCGCCGGTGAACGCGCCTTTCTCGTGCCCGAACAGCTCGCTCTCGAGCAGCGAGTCGGCCAGGGAGGCGCAGTGCAGCGCCACGAACGGCTTGTCCGCGCGTGGGCTCAAGGTGTGGATGGCACGCGCCAGCTCGCCCTTGCCGGTGCCGCTCTCGCCGGTAAGGAGCACGGTGGTACGCGACGCAGCCACGGTCTTTGCGGTGCGATACACCTTTTGCATGACCGGGCTGGTGCCGATCAGGCCCTGCAGACCGCCGGAGTCGCGCTCGCGCAGCTGGCGGCGCAGGTTTTCGGTCTCGAGCCGTTCGACCCGGCGCAGCAGGCTGCGCTCGATGGCCACCACCAGCTCGTCCACGTCGACCGGTTTGGTCAAGTAATCCTCGGCGCCAGCGCGCATCGCCGCGACCGCGGAGCTCACGTCGTCGAGCGAGGTGACGATGATCACCGGCAGGTTTCTGTCGAGCGTGCGAACGCGATCGAGCAGCTCGCGGCCGTTCATTCGAGGCATGTCGAGGTCGGTGACGATCACGTCGGGCGCGTGGTCGGCCAAGTAGTCCAGCGCGTGCTGCCCGTCGCTCGCCACGTCGACCACGAATCCGTGCGCGCCGAGCAGAGTTTGCAAGCCGCCGCGCGCGGCGATCTCGTCGTCCACGACCAGCACGCGGGCTCGTGGCTTCTTGTTTCCGATCATTCCCTCCACATCACGCATCCCTGGGCTGGAGTAAAGGAGACGATGCGCGCTGCACCCCGTGCGGGCCACGCGCACGCGGTGCAGGCGTCACCCCCGTAGGCTGTTCACATGATCTCTACCTGCATGGTGCCGCACGCGGCACGGTCCATGCTGCACGGGCGCCATGGACGCTCCTCTTTCTCCTTCCGAGCTTGCCGACCTCGACGCGTACTGGCGCGCGGCCAACTACCTCACGGTCGGTCAAATCTACCTGCAAGACAATCCGCTCCTGCGCGAGCCGCTGCGCGCCGGCCACGTCAAGGCGCGACTGCTCGGCCACTGGGGTACGTCGCCGGGGCTGAGCCTGATCTACGCGCACCTGAACCGGCTGATCCGAGCCCGCGATCTGGACGTGCTCTTTCTGGCCGGGCCCGGCCACGGTGGTCCGGCCGTCGTGGCCAACACCTACCTCGAAGGCACCTACGCAGAAGTGTATCCGCACGTGAGCGAAGACGCGGCAGGAATGTGTGCATTGTTCAGGCAGTTTTCCACGCCCGGCGGCATCTCGAGCCACGTGGGGCCGGCCACGCCGGGCTCTTTGCACGAAGGCGGCGAGCTGGGCTACGTCCTGTCGCACGCGTTCGGGGCCGTGTTCGACCAGCCGAACCTGGTCGCGGTCGCGGTGGTCGGCGACGGCGAGGCCGAAACCTCACCGCTCGAAGGCTCGTGGAAGGGAATCAGTTTCCTGGATCCCGCGCACGACGGCGCCGTGCTGCCGATCCTGCACGCGAACGGCTACAAGATCGCCGGGCCCACCGTGTTCGGGCGGGCCAGCAACTCCGACCTGCGGCAGCTGCTCTCGGGACACGGCTACGACGTGCACTTCGTCACCGGTTCGGATCCGGCTCACGTGCACCAGCTTCTGGCCTCCACGCTGGACCTTTGCATGGACCGCATCCGCGAGATCCAGCAGGCTGCGCGTGCGGCGGGAACGGCGTCGGCGCGGCCGCGCTGGCCGATGATCGTGCTGCGTACGCCGAAGGGATGGACCGGGCCCCACGAGGTGGACGGCGTGCCCATCGAGGGCACGTTCCGCTCGCATCAGGTACCGCTCGCCAAGGTGCGCGAGAACCCGGAGCATCTGCAGCTGCTGGAAGCATGGCTCAAGAGCTACCGCCCCGAAGAGCTCTTCGACGAGAACGGTCGGCTCGCAGCGCGGCTGCGCGCGCTGGCCCCCAGCGGCACGCGGCGTATGGGCAGCAACGTGCAGGCGAATGGCGGCGTCGGCGCGAGCTTGGACGTACCCGACTACCGCGCCTACGCGCTGCCGGTCGCGGCCCCCGGCACCGAGCTC
>JAYUXI010000674.1:0-6350 GCA_043753085.1 Myxococcales bacterium
AGCGGCAGCGCGCTGCATCTTCACGTCGATGACGTCGGTCCAGCGCTCCTCGATGCGGTACATCGCCTCGAGCGCGTCGAACGCTTCGAAGTCGGGGCCAATGTCGAGCAGCTTGCGCCACGCCTCGGCGGCGTCGAATGGTTGCTCGAGACGCTCGCCGTAGGTCTTGCCGAGCTCGCGGAACACTTCCTTGAGCTCCTCGGGATCGAGGAAATTCGCGGCGCGGTCCACGGTCATGTGGAGCGATTGGGTGAGCTCGCTCGGTTCGTTCTGGCGACGCCGAATCGCCGCGACCGCGCGGAGTGCCGCGAGGTTGGCGAAGTCGATGTCGAGCACGCGGTTCCAGTCGTCGAGCGCCATGTCGTCTCGACCGAGCTTGTCGGTGAAGACGCGTGCGCGGCGCGTCAGGATGTTGACGCGGTCGTCGTCTTCCATCGCGATGTCGCACTGGCGTTCGAGCACGTCGACCAGTTCGCGCCAGGCCTCTTGCTGTTCGTAGAGGTTCGCGAGGGCAGAGAGCGCCTCCGGGTCCTCGCCGCGCAAGTCGAGCACGAGCTTCCAGATGTCCACCGCGCGGGCGCCATCGCCGAGCTTGTCGGACGCGAGGTGCGCGAGCTTGGCGCGGATCTCGGCTTCGCCTTCCTGGCCCGGCGCGTTCTCGAGCTCGCGCTCGTAGACCACATTGAGCTCCTGCCACGCCCCTTGCGACTCGTAGATGCGTGCGAGAGCCGCGATGGCTCCCTCGTGCGTCTTCTCCAGATCGTCGAAGATGCGACGGTACGACAGCGTGGCGCGCGGAATGTCGACCAACTGCGTCTCGTACACTTCGCCAAGGCGAGCGTAGAGCTCGACGAGCTCGTGGACTTCGGCCGGAGCCTTGACGCGCATCTCGAGGATGCTCGCGAGCTCCTGCCAGTTCTCGGACGCGGAGTGGATGCGGTCGAGATTGACGAGAGCGTCGGAGTCGGTGGAGTCGACACCGAGAACGTACGCGTACGTCTCCTCGGCACGCTGCACGTCGCCCAGTTCTTCTTCGAAAGTGCGCGCGAGGCGGCCGCCGATGGTGCGCTGGACGGTGACGTCGTCGTGGGCGCCGAGGATGTCGGCGTAGGCGTTCGCAAGAGTCTCGAAGCCGGCGTCGACGCCGGCGGCCAGACGCGGGGCTTCTTCGCCCGAGCGTTCGTCGAGCGGCGCTTCCTTGAGGGAGCGCAGGTAGACGCGCAGCGTCGCGCCGTAGTCGACCAGCTTGGCCTCGTGGAGGTCGGCGATGGCGTAGTACTGCTCGAGGCGCTCTTCCTTACCGGTGGTGTTCGTGAGGCGGGCCTCGTAAACACCGGCGAGCTTCAGCCACTCGTTCGAGTTGGTGTAGAGCGGATCGAGGATCTCGGCGATCTCCATCTGCTTGATGCCGCCCGCGAACAGGGCTTCGACCGCAGCGAGCGCTTGCGCGTGCTCCGGGCTTTGTTCGAGAACCGTGCGGTATGCAGTGATCGCGCCGTCCAGATCGCTGAGCTGCTTCTCTCGAAGCTGGCCGAGGCGGTACTGGAACGAGAGCGTCTGCTCGGCGCCGGGGTCGAGCTCGGCTTCGCGCGAGAGTACCTGGGCGAGCTCGGCCCAGCGGCCGGTCTGCTGGTAGAGGCGATCGAGCGCGGTGAGCGCGGCTTCGTCGGAGGCGGACACCTCGCTGACGCGGCGGTAGCGCACGATGGCGTTTTCGACGTCTTCGAGCTGGAGCTCGAAGATTTGTGCGACGCGGAGCCCCAGCTCGACGAACCGATCCGGGTTGTCCGCCAGCTTGTCGAGCTCACGGTCGTACAGCTGGGCGACTTCGGGCCAGCGGTTGGTGAAGTTGGCGAGCCGCTCGAGAGACGCGAGCGTCTCTTCGTTGCCGCCCTCCGCGACGGCTGCCAGGAACCCGGCGACGAGTGCGCGAGCCATGGTGTCGAAGGCGGCGCCAAGGTTGGCTTGTGCCTCTTCCTGGATGCGCGCGATGCGGTGAAGAAGCTCGACCTGTGTGGCCGGGTCTTCCGCGTACTTGACCTGCACCTCGTGCACCGAAATGAGACGCGCCCAGTCGGACGAAGCCTCGTAAACGGGCTCGAGCACGGCGGCCGCGGCGAGCGGCTCGCGCGCGCCGTCCTTGAGGCCTTCGAGGGCCATCAAGGTGGGAGCGTGATTTTCTTCCTGCAAGATGTCGCGATACAGCTCGACGGCGCGCGCGACGTCCTCGAGACGCTTTTCGTACAGCTCGGCAATGCGGTACCGGAAGCTGATGGCCTCGGCCGCCTCCCCGGTCATCTCGCTCTCGCGCTGCAGAATGCCGAGGAGCTCGGTCCAGTTTTGCGCCTGCTCGTACAGGACGTCGAGACGCGAGAGCGCCTGCAGGTCGTCCGGATCGAGCTCCAGGATGCGATTGTACGTGTCGATCGCCTGCGGAACGTCTTGGAGCTCCTGCTCGTAGACGGCGCCGACCTGGTAGTAGATCCGCTTCTTCTCGTTGGGCTCGAGGACGAGATCGACCTTGCGTCCGTAGATGTCGAGCAGGTCGGTCCAGGCCGCGAGGCCCAGGTAGCGACGAATCAACGCGTCGAGAGCCTTGAGCTCCTCGCCGTCCTGCTCGAGGATCTTCTTGTAGACTGCAATCGCTTCCTGCGGTCGCTCGAGGACGTCTTCTTCGAGCAAAGCGGCCTGGAACAGCGCCGTCTTCTTTTCGTCGAGATCGTCGAGAATTTCGCTTTTCTGCTGGAGAATCTGCGAGAGCTCGGCCCAGCGCTCGGTGACGCGGAACAAGCGCTCGAGCGCTTCGGCTGCAGACAAGAACGTGCGGTCGATGGTGAGAACCGTGCGGTAGTGTGCGGCGGCGCGGTCGGCGTCACGGAGGTCGACCTCGTAGACACGCGCGCTCATCATGTACAGCGTGCTGGCGAGCTGCGTGTCGCCTTCGCCGCGGATGGCGACGCCCTCGGCATCGACGTTCTGCGCCCCAGCCGACAGCTCGGACCCGAGGGTCTCGAACACGCGGGCCAGGTCGGCGTGGCGATTGGTGGCGCGGGCCACCCGGTCGAGTGCGACTTGCGTGGGCTCGCTGGAAGGGTCTTCCTTCAGCGCGCGAGACAACGTCTGGAACGCTGCATCGAGGTTGCCGGCGGCGTCCTCGTAGAGCTGCGCAATGGCGTGGAGAAGCTCGACCCGCCGAGCCGGATCTTCCGCCCGACGCACCTGCACTTCGTGCGCGGCGATGAGCTTGTCGTGGTTGCCGAGCTGGCGGTACAACGGCTCGAGCAGGTCGGCGATCACGAGCTCGTGGGCCGCGTCGCGACCGAGTCGCTCCAGGGCTTCGAGCGCCGGAGCGTTGTGCAGATCGCGCTCGAGCACCTGCCGATAGCCTTCGATGGCAACGTCGATCTCGCCCATCTTCTGCTCGCGCAGGGCCGCGAGGCGGAGCATGAGTTGGATCTCGGCCTGCTCGTTCGGAGCGAGGGCGAGCTGGGCCTCGAGGTTGTCGGCGAGCTCGGTCCAGAGCTCCTGGCGAACGAACAGCTGGTCGAGGGCCGTGAGGGCGCTCTGGCTGGACGGATCCAGCTCGAGCACCTTGCGGTACGCGTTGGCGGCTTCGTCCAGCTTGCCGAGGCGGATGTCCTGAATCTGTGCAATCTGCACGTACAGATTCTCTTGCAGCGACGCGTCGCTGGCTTGCTCGATGCGACGCTCGATGACACCGATGAGATCGCTCCAGCGCTCGGTGCGCGCGAAGAGCGCCTCGAGAGCGGAGAGCGCTTCTTCGTCGCGGGCGTCGAGGCCGAGGACCTTGATGTAGCCTGCGGCGGCCTGGTCGACCTGGTCGAGTCGGTCGTCGTGAATACTGGCCGTACGCATCCAGTAGGTGCGGGCCAGCTGCGCGTCGGAAAGCTCCTCGGCGATCTCGGCGTAGAGCGCCGCGAGCTCGGGGAACTTCTGCGCGACTTCGGCAACGGCCTGCAGCTCGAGACGAGTTTCGTCGAGCGAGGGATCGTCTTTGAGGGCGAGCGAGAGAGCCTTGAAGGCGCGTTCCTTGTCGCCCAAGTGCTCGGAGGCGATGCGGGCAATCTTGCGCTCGATCAGCACGCGCTTGCGCGCATCGGTCTCGCTCTGGCTGAGGATCTCGAGCGTGTGCGCAAGCTTGCTCCAGTCGCTGCGCTCTTCGTAGATCGACTCGAGGATGGCGGCGGCGTCGGCCTTGAGGTCGTCATTTTCCAGAAGCGCCTCGAGCGCTTCACGGGCCTTCTGGTGATCCGGCTCGACGAAGAGTATCTCGCGGTAGTTCTCGAGCGCGCCGGCGGCGTCGCCGAGGTGCGTCTCGAGAGTCTGACCGAGGCGGAACTTCAGGTCGATGAGCTCGCCCTCGCCGAGATCGAGCTCGATGCGGCGACGCAGCGTTTCGACGTAGGGCTCCCAGCGCGCGAGGTCGCCGTAGAGCTTGTCGAGCGCGGCAAGCGCGGCTCCTTCGTTCGAGTCCTCTTCGAGAACCGCGTTGTACGTCTCGATGGCGCGGTCGACGTCGCGCAGCTCGGTTTCGTAGAGCTTGGCGATCTCGTACTGGATGCGCTTCTTGTCGTCGGCATCGTTGGTGAGCTCGCGCTTCTTCTCGTACACCTCGAGAAGCTCGCCGAACTTACCGGTTTGCCGGTACAGACGCTCCAGCGCGGCGAGCGCGCCCTCGTTCTCGCTGTCGGCCTCGTAGACCGCGCGGTACACCGACAGCGCTTCGTCGACACGCGAGAGCTCGTCGAGCAGGACGCGGCCTTGACGGAGGCGCAGCGTGACGCTCAGATCGCGGTCGCCCGAGGCGCCGTCGACCGCTTCGTTGTAGGCTGCAATGACCTTGTCCCATGCGTTGGCGACGCGCGCGGAGCGCTCGACGTCGTCGGCGGAACGTTCGTCGGACGGGGCCAGCGCGAAGGCGGCGAGGTAGCGCTCGAGCGCCTTCTCCGGCTCCTTGACCTTGCCCTCGTACAGGGTGGCCACCTCGCGCAGGAGATCTGCCTTGGCGACGTCGTCGGTTTCGTGACCGAGCTTCACCTCGATGGCGTTGGCCAAGGCCTTCGGGTTGTTGGCGGCGTGGTAGATCGGGATGAGCGCTTCGGCGGCGCGCAGATTGCTCTCGTCGAGCTCGAGGACTTTCTCGTAGGCGCGGGCAGCGCGATCGCTCTTCTGCTTCTTGGAGGCCCAGAGATCGGCAATCTTGAACAGCAGGCCGATCTTGGCCTGCACGTCGGTCTCCTTCGCTTCCTGCTGCTCGAGGACGCGGATGAACTCATCCCACTTGCCGGTCTCGGCATAGAAGACTTCCAGCTCGTCCCACATGGCGAGCGCGAGGTACTTCTTCTTGAGGGCTTCCTGCGCCTTGCGGTCGGCTGGCTCGATGGCGAGGAGCGCACGCCACGCGGTGACGGCGCCTTCGTCGTTGCCAAGGCGATCGCCGTACAGTGTGCCGAGCTTGGTGAGGATCACTACGCGCTGCGAGTTGTCGTAGGTGATTTCGACCTGCTTCTCGAGGATCTCGGCGAGCTTGTCGAACTCCTTCGAGCGCTCGTAAAGCTGCGCGAGAGCATTGAGCGCTTCGGCGTTGGCGGGGTCCGACTGGAGCACTTCGTTCCAGAGGTCGATGCAGACCTCCGGCTTCTTCACCCGCTCGGTGGCCATCTTCGCAATCTGCAGGAAGCGCGCAGCGCGTTCCTCGCCGTACAGCGAATCGGCAAGTTTGCGTTCGAGACCGAGGAGCTTTTCCCAGTCGCGGCGTTTCTCGTACATCTGGCGGAGGTATTCGATTGCCGTGCCGTTCTCCGGCTCGAGCGCGAGGACCTGCTCGTACGCCTTTACTGCTTCCGCTTGGTTGGCGAACTTCGAGACGTAGAGGTCGGCCGCCTTCATCAGGTACGAGACCTTCTCTTCCGGCTCGGGCACCACGGCGGCGAGCTGGAGGAGCGTCTTGACGTACTCGTTGAAGCGTTTGGCGCCTTCTTGCTTGGCGGCTTGTGCCTTCAGCGTCTCGACATCGCCCGAGCCTGGCTCGGAGGGTGCGGGTGCAGGAGCCACGCGCGCCGACGGCGGCGTGGGCGCTTGCGCGACGGGGTGCGACGACGGCGCGATCTGCGCAGGTGCAGATGCTGGCGCGGCCTCGGCAGCCGGGGTCGGCACCGAGGCGGGCGGCAATTCACTGCGACGCGTCTGGGTCATGACCTCGGACGACACGGCCACTTCCGTGGTGGCGTCAAGGACGGGCAGAGGCGGCACCGAAGGTGCGAGCGCGCCGGGCACGATCGACGCGTGCTTGACGCTGATCGGCTCGCCAATCTGCGCTTCGAACGCGC
>JAYUXI010000675.1:0-2566 GCA_043753085.1 Myxococcales bacterium
GTGTCGGCGAAGCCACCCAGGCCGCTGCCCAGCACCAGCCCGACGGTGGGTGTATGCTGCACCCTGGTCTTGATGGCGAATACCGTTTCTTCGAGCTTCGCCTGGATCGTTGCCACCAGGGCCGAGGTCGCGTCCGTCATGGTGAGTCTTCCTGGTCCAAGAAATTCCACTGCATGCCGGCCGCGCGGAGTCGCGTGACCAGCGGGAGTCCGAGCGCCGCGGCGGGCGTGCTCACGCCGCCCGGATGGCTGCCCGTGGTGAGCAAAAGCGCGGCTTCGCCGAGCATCTTCGCGGTCTCGCCGTAGCCCGGATCGGCGTTGCCGACGATGCGCACGGCGCCACCGGTGCCGTCCTGCGCACGACCCCGCACGCTGATGCGAAAGTACCCCGCTTCGCGCTGGGCGCGCGTGGGCCCGGCGCCGGCAGCTGGCAGCACCTTCTGCAGCAGGGCGCGCGTGGGTGCTGTCCGGCCGAGCTGCATGACGGCGCGGTAGCCGGCGGCAAGCCCATGGGCGAGCAGCATGCCTCTGGTCCCGCGCGGGAACACGGTGCGCTCGGCGTAGCGGAAGTCCCTGCCGTAGGGGTGGCCGAGCAAGGCGTTCGAGCGCCGCACCACGCGCGTGTTGATCTGCGCCATCACGAACGGCGCGGTCCAGGTGCCGACTACGTCGTCGTGCAGGGCACGCGGATCGTCGTCGAGATCGGGGCCGCGGTCCCGCGCGCGGTCGGGCGCGAGCGCGTAGGGATCGACGATCAGATCGCGGACAGTGCGCGACTGCGCCGCGTCGTCGAACAGGGTGAGCATCGACTGCGCCGTGCCGCCGCTGAAGCCGCCCTTCGCCTTTTCGACGTAGAGCGTGGCGTGGGCCAGGCCGCCGTGGCCTCCCTGCGCGAAGTGATCGTGCAGCAAGAGGCAGCCGAGATCCGAGGGGATGCTGTCGAACCCACACGAGTGCACGATGCACGCGCCGCTCTTCGTCGCGGCGTCGTTGCACTGGTCGATCGAGCTGCGGGTAAACTGCACTTCACCAGTGAGGTCCACGTAGTGAGTGCCTTCGGCCGCGCAGGCGCGCACCAGCGGCAAGCCGAGCCTGGCGTACGGTCCCACCGTGCTGATGACGACCGTGGCGCGTGCCGCCATGGCGCGCAGCGACGCTTCGTCGTCCGAAGACGCGGTGATGACGGGCAGCGTCGTCTTCAGGTCGGCGACGACCTGCGCCAGCTTGCTCTGGCTACGGCCAGCGAGCGCCCACTTCAGCCCGGGCGGCGCGTTCTTTTGCAGGTACTCTGCAACGACCTGGCCGGTGTACCCGGTGGCCCCGAACAGAACGAGGTCGAAGTCTCTCATGGTTCCCCCCGCGGTCCGTTGCGGAATTTGTGCCTGAGCGCGGCGGTGACGTTCGGTGGCGCGTAGCGGCTCACGTCGCCGCCGTGGCTGGCGATCTCGCGCACCAGCGACGCCGACACGAAGCCGTGTTTGGTGCGCGTGGGCAAGAAGATCGTGTCGATGTCGGGCTGGAGGTCGGCGTTGGCGTGGGCGATTTGCAGCTCGTACTCGAAGTCGGTGGCGGCGCGCAGACCGCGCACGATGACGCGGGCACCGGCGCCGCGCGCGTAGTCGATGAGCAGCCCGTTGAAGGTCGCGACGCGAACGTTCGGGTACGGCTTGACCACCTCGTCGAGCAGCTCGGCGCGCTGCTCGGCAGTGAACAGCGGAACACGTGTAGGATGCACACCAATCGCGACGATCACGTCCGAAAACAACATGGAAGCCCGATCGATGAGATCGACGTGGCCCATGGTGACGGGGTCGAAGCTGCCGGCGTACACGGCCAGGCGGGCGACGGCGGTCATGGTTTGCGGGTCGCTGCCGGTTTCCTGGCCGCAGGCTTCTTCGGCGCAGGGCCCGGTGCAGCCCCTGGTTTTGCGCTGCCTCCGTCATCGGTAGGCGCGGGCGGGGCAGCGGCAGCCGGCGACGGCTCTTCTTGCGGCAGCGGGCCCGGATCGCTTTCGAGCCAAACGAAGCGGCCCTGATCGCCGAAGGTGACGCGGAAGGCCGACAACAGGCCGGCGCCCACCACGCCACCGAAGTCGAGGTCGAGGCGCGACTTGATGTCACGGAGGTCCATGCCGGCCACCGCGGGGATCTGCGGCAGCTCGAAGGCGCCGACGCGCATGTACGGTATGTAGCCGGCTTTCAGGTTGGCGGGCAGCGACGGATCGCTCTTCAGAGACGCCATGTTCACGCCGGCCTTGGCCCACGTTTCGTCGAACAGGGCGAGCGGGAACGGCTGCGACGTATCGACCAAGAACGACACCGGGGACTCGGCTTTTTGCGACAGGTGCGCGCTCAGGAGCATGCCGCCACCGCGTACGTAATGCAGGCGCACGCGGCTGGCATCGGGCGGAGCGCCGGGCTCGTCTCGGCGGACGACGAACTGCGAGCCGCGGCGGTCGAACGTGGCGTGCAGATGGCGCAGCACGTTGACGCCGAGCAGCGCCTTGATGGGCGCGCCGAGTTGCTTGGAGAGTGCAGACAGATCCTGCGTGACGGCGGGCACGTCTT
>JAYUXI010000676.1:0-14930 GCA_043753085.1 Myxococcales bacterium
CGCGGCGACGGCTTCGTAGACACGCGCGGCGGTCTGCTCTTCGCGTGACGAGGTCGGCACGGACTCGTCGATGAACTTGCCGCCCACGTAGTTGATCTCGCTCGACGAGGCGCCGCGCGCGTCCGGCGAGAGCGCAGACCGCGGGAACTCGCGGTAGCTGGAGTCGGGGCGCTTGCCGTTCGAGTAGTCCGCGCCCCATTCGGGTGCGGGTGCATAGGGACCGTGGGCGCCTGCCGGCCCCGAGACCGGCGCCCGCGCGCCAGCGTAGCCGCGCGGATCGGGTAGCTCGGAAACCGGCGCGTCGTCGTATTCGGGCAGGCTCGGCTGGTCCGGATTGTCGTACTCGTCCGCGTGGGCCGGCGCGGGAGCGCCAACCGCCTCGGGAGCTACGTACGAATTCTGGTGCGAGCCGGTCTGGTCGGAGCCGTAGGGCGAGTGGGCGAGCTGCGCGCCGGACGGCGCCACGTACACGGGCGAAGCGTGCGCAGGTGCCGCGGGCGGCGCCACGTAGGCGGGAGCAACGAAAGGCACTGGCACCGGGTTCGAAGAAGGTGCGGGCTGCACGGATTTCGACGGGTACGAGTCGTGCGCCGGCTGCTCTTTGGGAGCGCGCAGTGGTCCGGCCAGGTTGCGCGGACGCCCGGCCAGGCGGCCCGGCACCGGCAACGCGCCCCGCGCCATCGCCGGCGCTTTGCGCTCGTGCCGCCCCCACGCGATGGGCGCAGCGACGGCCGGTGGACGCGCGGAAGGTGGCGCCGCGACCTCGAGTGACGGCGGCGCCGACATCACGTCGGACGAATCGATGCGGCTGAAGTCGAGCGGGACGTGCGGCGACCCGAACGAGTCACGAAACGGCCGCGCCGGATCCATGTCGAGCGACTCCGGCAGAAACTCGAGCTCCGGGCGCGCAGCGGAATCGGGCGCATCGTCCCCGAAGTCGAACCGCACCGGCTGGATCAGGCTCGAGCGCGCCCACGGGCTGGACGGCTCGTCGAGTGGGAGCAGATCGCCACTTTGCAACGGAATGGCCTCGATCGACAGCGAGCCGGAGTAGCTCTCGATCGAGCTGACCACCGAGTGGCCCGTGGCCATCGGCAGGCGTGCGTGCGCCGCGGGGTAGGCGGCGTGCGGCGAGCGCAGCGGCGCAGGAGGCGATGACTTCGAGTCGCTGTGGATTCGCTCTTCGCGAACGACGCGGGTGCTGGCTTCGAAGTCGGCCGAGTCTGGCTCCCGCGAATCGCTCCGTTGGCTTCCCGCGTCGAGGCCGGAGCGGTCGAACAACCCCGTGGGCTCCTCGAACCCGAACGAAGGCGAACTGCCCGTGCCGCTCCGCGGCGCGAAGCCCGCGTTCGGCGGTTCTTCGTATCCCCTCGACTTCGCGATCTGGTCGAGGTCGAGGGGATGCATCTTGGTGACCGACGTGCTCTCGTCTTGCGACATCATGCTGTCGATGCGATCGCTGACCGGTCGCGTGTTCTCGAGCGAGAACGCAATCGCCGCGGTGACCGGCTCGGGCGCGTGCTCGCGGCGCAGCGTGATTCCGGAGTCGCTGTGCACCGGCGCGCGCATCGGGGGGAGCGGCGGCGCCTTCGGCGGCAAAGCCGGCGGCGGAAGACGAGAGTGTCTCGATTCGGGAGTCGGCAGCGGCGGCGCGGGAGACGGCGCCATCACCGAAGGCGCGACGCGTGTGACCTCGCCCGGCTCCACCGCGCCCGGAGACAACGAGCGGCGGATGTTCGGGACGGGGGGTTTCAAGGGCTGCGGCATGGAGGAAACCGCGGCCTCCGATTGAGGGACCGACAAGAAACTCTCCGAGAATGCACCGGAGCCTTCGTCATCGAATCGTCTTCGTGCCACCGCTCTCCTCGGCACATTGTCTTACCGAAGCGGGAAGCGTGCAAGAGCCGCGGCGCAGACGGTCTGGAAAATTGGCTAGGTTTTCACGGAGACGCTTCAGGCGCGTTCGAGCCACATGGTGGGCTCGCCGCCGTCGGTGGACCCGACGTGGACCAAGCGCGGCTTGCAGCACGTGGCGCAGTCCTCGAAGTACTCTTGTGTCTCGCCGCCGCCTTCGTCCCACGGGACCTCACCGGGTTGGCCGCAATACGGGCATGGCAACGTATCTCCGGACCGCAAAGACCTTCGTCGCATGGTGTTACCTTTCTGCAGGAAAATCGACGTCCTCTACGGAGCGCCGAATCGTTTAGACTGGAAGGTAAAGTCGGGCGCCGCATGAGGAGCCCGCGGAAAAGCTTGCGTCTTCCGAAAGGTGAGGCCCGGCTTCCCATTCGTCCAGGAGCAATCGTTTGGAACCGAAACGTATCGACATTCTTTCCGACTCTACCGGCGAGACCGCCGAGAAAGTCGTGCGCGCGGCGATGCTGCAGTTTCCCCACTCCGGAGCACACATCCGGCTGCACACGCGCATTCGCACCAAAGACATGGTGCGACCGATCCTCGAGCGTGCGGCCGAAGGAGGAGCCCTCGTCGTGTTCACCGTCGTCAACCCCGAGCTGCGTGAATACATCCACGCCCTCAGCTACGAGCTCAAGGTCGAGTCGCTCGATGTCATCGGCTCGCTCATCGGCAAGCTCGCCGTCTTTCTCGACCGCACGCCCATCAACACGCCGAGCGGAATGTTGCCGCTGTCCGAAGAGTACTTTCGCCGCATCGAAGCCGTGGAATTCACGGTCAAGAGCGACGACGGCAAGGAGCCACGCAACTTCAAGAAAGCCGACATCGTGCTCGTCGGCGTCAGCCGCACGTCGAAGACGCCGCTTTCGACGTTGCTCGCGCAGCGTGGTCTCAAGATCGCCAACCTGCCGCTCGTGCTCGGCGTGCCCATCCCGCCCGAGCTCGAAGAGGCTTCGCAAGACCGCGTCGTGGGGCTCACCATCGGCCTCGAGCAGCTGGTCGAGATCCGCAAGGCGCGACTCAAGCAGCTCGGCATGAACCTCGACTCGTCGTACGGGCTAAAAGAGCAAGTTCGCGAGGAGCTCGACTACGCCAAGAAGCTGTTTGCCGCCCACCCCGACTGGCCCGTCATCGACGTGACCGGCCGTGCCATCGAGGAAACCGCCGTCATCATCCTCGAGTCGCTGACAGAACGCGACGTGGTCGCCAAGGCCGCGCGCGCCCAGATCGTCTAGCGCCTCGTGTCGCTGCCACTCCTCGACGCCG
Organism: Myxococcales bacterium; assembly: GCA_043753085.1. Lineage (GTDB taxonomy): Bacteria > Myxococcota_A > Polyangia > Polyangiales > Polyangiaceae > JAYUXI01. Next base: position 3,181 of record JAYUXI010000676.1, read on the forward strand.
CACCGCCCGGCCCAGTCAGAGCGGACGGCCGCTTCCAGCTCGGTAGTTTTCGCGGCGGCTTCCGCACCGTCGACTACGACCGGATCACGTCGCGCCTGGTGCGCACCGTGCGCGAGAAGCGCTGGCTCTGGTACTGCATCGTGCAAGATCCGTGGATCCTCGCCTTCGCGGTGGTGCGCACCGGCTACGCTGCCAGCGCCTTCGGTTTCGTGCAGCGAGCCGGCGACGCAGATTTCCTTGCCGACGAGAGTCGCATGGGCACGCCGCAGCGCGGGTTCGTCCGCCGCCACGAGGGTGCTACCGTCGCTCGCTTCGGGAGCGATCAAGATCCCGTGATCCGGCTCGATGCACTCGGCTCCTCGTGGAACGTCACAGGCCGCTTCGGCAGCTTCGAGCTCGATGCAGAATGCACCCACACCGGCGCGCCGCTGGCTGTCGTCGCGCGGGTCCCCGGCGGCATCGTCAATGCGACGGAAAAAGGCATCGGTCAGGTGCTGCGAGGGTCGCTGCGGGTGAATGGGCAGCCCCCGGTCGATCTCGCGGGCGCGCTCTCGGGGTACGACTTCACCCACGGCCTGCTCGGGCGGCGCACGGCGTGGCGGTGGGCGTTCGGACTCGGCCGCAACCACGTAGGTCAGCCCATCGGCCTCAACGTCGTCTCCGGCTTCGTGGGCAGCGCCGAGTGCGCGTCGTTCGGTCCGGCCGGACCTTCCCTGCGAACGGAGCCGTCGTTCCAGTTCGACGCCACGAGCTACCAGAAGCCCTGGCGCATCCACGGCGACGGGCTCGACTTGACCGCCCAGATCGGGGGGCGCCACCTCGAAAGAAAGCGACTCGTGCTGATCCGCTCGGACTTTCTGCAGGCGGCGGCAACATTTCGGGGCTCGCTCGACCTCGCCAGCGACATTCGGTTACTCGGCGTCGTCGAAGATCAAGACGTGACCTGGTAGGCGCGGTTCAGCCGGCGCAGCCGCACTGCTCGAGGCAGCCGTTCTCGCCGTAGCACTGCTGCGCGCACGCCTTGTTGCATCCGGTAGCCGCGGCGCCGCTCGAAGAAGAGGCCGCAGCAGGACCGACGCAGCGCCCTTCGCCCGCGCTGGCACACACGCCGATCTGGGTCTGGGCTTCGAGGAGCGGAGCGATCTGCTCGCAGGTGAGCGGCGTGCCGATCGGACAGATCTGGCTGTCGCAAACGCATTGCAGATCGAACCCTGCTGGTGTGAGGCGATAGCCGCAGCCCGGCCAGAGATCGGCGTCGATGATGTCGTTGGGGCAAATGCTCACGGCGAGGCACAGCGTGACGCCGGTGATTCCGTCCGTGCCGCAGCCCGCGCCTTCGAGCGCGACGCCGTTGCCGAGCCCGGCGTCGTCGGCGCCGGGCTCGGCCGCAGCGGTGGCTGCGCCCTGCCCGGCCGTGAGGTCCACGCACGCGCTCGCCAGCACTGCCACGACGCCAGCACCGACGGCCAGAACGAGCCGGGATCGCAGAATGCAGCTTCGCATACGACGGTCTTGGCCGGCGCGCCCGCCTGGGGCCAACTTTCAGAACCAATGCGACGGATGCGCAACGCCTTTTTTTGGCGTCACCGCGTGAGCCGTGAGCTCGATCACCAGCTGCCGCGCGCTCCCGTCCGCGCCTCCGCGTCCTCGCGCGGCATGTCGATCACCCGCTCGCACACCGACCGGTCGAAACCAGCGCGTGCCAGCGTCCCGAGCGCCTTCTGGCGCGCGTCGCGCGTGAGTACGGCATCGTCGCGCAAGAAGGGACCGATGTGCCGCTTGCGAGCCAGCCGCAGCGCCGCGTCGAGCTCCACGTCGGCGTCGGCGGGCGCCGCCTCCCGCGCGGCGTCGAGGCTCACTCCTTTGGCTGCAAGATGCATCAAGATGGCGCGCCGCGACTTGCCGTTCTCGGTCAGCCGCCGCGCACGCGTGACGGCGAACTTGGCGTCGTCGACCAGGCGCGAGCTGGCCAGCTCGGCCAGCACGGTGGTCGCGGCAGCCCGGGCGGTCTCGGCCAACTCGGCGACGGTGCCTTCGTCCTGGCCCGCACGCATCGCACGAAGCGTCCACGTCGAAATCTTGCGCTCGAGCGCGGTGCGCACCTGCGCCTCGCTGGCGGAGCGCTTCGAGAGGTACGAGAAAGCTACCTCGCGCAGCGCAGCGAGGCTTGGCGCAGGAACGTCGGAGTCGTCGTCGTCGGGTTGCATCATGCGCGCAAAGAGGTCAGAGACGCACAGCCTCGTCAAGGTCGTCACCAGCTGCACGGCATGTCGTGCAAGGTGCCGGTTGACGCCACCGGAAAAGACCGCCAAACACTGCCCCATGCAACGCAGCGTCGGGTTCTTGGGGGCAGGAAACATGGCCGGCGCGCTGCTGCGCGGCCTGGTCGCAGCAGACCCAGAAGGCGCCGGCCGCATCGTCGCGAGCGATCCCAAGGGCGAACGCCTGCGCGAGCTGAGAGAGGAGCACGGTGTGCTCACCACCTCCGACAACCTGGAGCTGGTAGCCCGCTGCGACGTCGTCGTGTTGTCGGTCAAGCCGCAGATCATCGACCGCGTGTGCGAGCAGATCGCGCCCGCGCTCGAGTCGCGGCACCTCGTGGTGTCCGTGGCGGCCGGCGTGCCGATGAGCGTGCTCGAAGGCAGCTTGCCGAAGGGCACGCGCGTCGTGCGCACCATGCCCAACATGCCGGCCACCGTGCTGGCCGGCGCCACTGCGATCGCGGCGGGCACCCACGCCAGCGAAGAAGACGTGGCGCTCGTGCGCACCATGTTCGAGTCCGTGGGGCGGGTGGTAGTGCTCGAAGAGAACCTGCTCGACGCCGTCACCGGCCTGTCTGGCAGTGGTCCCGCGTACGTGATGCTCATCATTGAAGCCCTCGCCGACGGCGGTGTGAAGGTGGGCCTACACCGCGACACGGCGCTGATGCTCGCCGCCCAGACCGTGTACGGCTCGGCCAAGCTCCTGATGGACACGGGCGAGCATCCCGGCCGGCTCAAAGACATGGTCACGAGCCCCGGCGGCACCGCCATCGCAGGCCTGCACACGCTCGAATCTGGCGGTTTGCGGCGCACCCTGATCGATGCGGTGGAGTCGGCGTCGCGTCGTTCCGAAGAGCTCGGCGAGAAACTGCTGCAGAAGCGCGCGCTCAAAACGCCGTGAAGCGCGCAAAGAAAAACAGCGTGCGGCCCGGCAGCGGGTAGTCGTATTGATCACCGATCGGCGCCTGCACGGCCCCGAGCGCTCCCGCGTACGAGCCGGTGCGCACGTTCGCGAGGTTGCGCAGATCCGCTCCCAGCAGCAAGCTACGTGTGGCATGCACTCGAACCCCTGCACTCTGCAATGCCCGCGAGGGAACGCGAATGGCGCCGAGCAGGTCAGCCAGCATGCCAGACACCACGTCCACGCCGTAGCGCAGCGTGACTTTACCGAACCGCAGGCCCGCATCGGTGGTGAGCGCGTGGCGCGGACGGCCGGGCAGCGGCGGTGACGTGCACGCGTCGGCCCGGGCCACGTCGCAGAGCGTGCGGTTGGCGGTGAGTAGAAAGTTGTATACCGCACGTACGTCGACGATGCCGTAGCGCAGCTGGCCCAGGACTTCGAGGCCGGCGAGATCGGCGCGGCCGAGGTTGCTGGCGCGCGAACGACCGAATGCGCCCTGCGGCACGAACTGAATGAGATCCACCGCGCTCGTGCGGAAGCCCACCAGCTCCAGCTGGCCACGCCGGTCTTCGGTACCGAAGCGGCCACGCACCCCGGCATCTTGCGTCCAGGCCGACTCTGGACGCAGCTGCGGATCGCCGACGAAAACGCCCTGGTTGCCAAACCGCTCCAGAAAGCTGGGTGCACGCGCCGTCCGGCCGACGCGACCGATCCACGAGAGCCCTTCCGCGATCTTCACGTCCAGCGTGAAGTGCCCGGTAGGCAACAGCACCGTCTTCTGCGCCGCGTCCGCGCCGGAGTCCGTGAAGCCGTCGATGCGTCCGTGCAGGGCCGAGCGCACCCGGGCTACGGGGGCGCTCGCAAGCTCGCCCGCCAGGCCGAACGCGCTGCGGCCGGCAGGACTGGCGTCCCCAGACGCAACCCGCTCACCAGGCAGATACGACTCGCGCAGCGCGTCGGCCTGGACCGTGGCGGAGCTGTGTTTGCCCAGGTCGTGCACGACGCCGGCACGCAGCCCGAGCGTGAGGAAGGCGTCGCTCGCAAGCACCGGAGAGCCGGACCGCTGGGCCGACTCGGGCTGATCGCGCAGCGACAACCTGTCGTAGCGCTGGAAGGCCTGCACGTGCGCCGTGCCCGTGCCGAACGGCACCGACAGATCCAAGCTGCCGAGCGTGCGACCGCTCTCCAGCTGCTGATACGGCGTGGGCAGCCGCACCGTGCCGGGGACTTCTTGCTTGCGCCATTGCCCGTAGGCCACGGCGGTGAGCGTGCCGGGCGCACCACCGAATCGCAGCGGCACTGGCACGGCCGCCTCGATTACCGCGCCGGCGGCGGCGTGACCCGCGTTCTGACGCTCCCGGTACACCGAACGCTGCGGCGAGGACGCGACCGGATCGAGGTACGAAAAGTGGTTGTCGGCGCGGGAGCCGAACGCAGCCACCGCCACGTTCGCCGCTCCCACGCGGGCCACCTGCCCGGCGCGCGCGCGCGCGACCCCATAGCTGCCGACGCCAGCGTAGACCTCGGTGGCGCCGGCCTCGGTGGCCAGCGTGGGTGCGTCCAGCACGAGCGCTCCACCCAGCGCGGGCCGGCCGAGCGCCGCCGGCGCGAACGTGCGGTATACACGTGCTTGCATCCGGGGCCACACTGGCAGGAGCGACAAGTCCATGGCGGGATCGCCGCCGCCGGTGATCGGCACGCCGGCCAGGTACACCGCGGCCTCCTGGGGCGAGGTGCCGCGGATCGACAAGGTCGCCAGGGAATCGTCGGGCCCCTGGCGCCGGACGTAGACGCCCGGCAGGGGCTCGATCAAACTGGCCAGATCGCTGGTTTCCCGGGGCATCTCGCCCTCGGTGGCCGTCGCGATGAGGGCGTTGGCTTTCTTTCCTCGCACCGTGACCTGGTCTTTCGCGGCCGCGCCAGCGGCCAGCAGGACCACGGGCAGGGCAAAAACCACGACGCGCACGCCGCCTCCGTAGCACGACCACGGGCAAGACTCGCAGGCAGCCCGAGTCCGGCGTACGATGCGAAGCATGCCCATTGGCTACGTGCTCCTGGCGATCGTTGGCGTGGCCGTTCTCATGGTCGTGCACGAAAGCGGCCACTACTTCGCGGCGCGTCACTTCGGCATGCGCGTCTCCACCTTTTCCATCGGGTTCGGGCCCACGCTTTGGTCGCATCGGCCAGAGGGCAGCCCCACGGTGTTCCAGATCGGAGTCATCCCGTTCCTGGCTTACGTGCGCATCGAGGGCATGAACCCGTTCGAGGAGTCGGACCCGAACGACAAAGGCAACTACCAGAACGCGTCGCTCTGGGCTCGCATCGTCACCATCACCGCCGGCTCGGCGGCGAACTACTTGTTCGCCTTCGTCCTCGTGTTTCTCGGCCTGGTGATCGGCGGCAAGCGCGAATACGACGAGACGAGCATGAAAGTCCGCGTCGAACGCAACGGGCCGGCCGCTGTGGCGGGCCTGCAGAACGGCGACCGGATCCTGAAGGTCGCCGGCGTCGAAGTGCGCGACTGGAAAGAGCTGCCACGCGAGATCGGCAAACACCCAGGTAAGGCCATCGACATCGAGGTCGAGCGCAACGGCGCCATGGTCCACGTCGTCGCCACGCCCGGCGCAGACGGCGAGCACGTCGGCAAGATCCAGATCAGCCCGGACAGCAAGATCGTGCCGGTGCCCTTTGGCGAGGCCGTGGTCACCAGCATGAAGGCCCCGCCCAAGGTCGTCTATGGCCTCGTGCAGGGCATCGCGCAGCTGATTGCCAAGCGCCAGGCTCCAGGCGTCAGCGGGCCCGTCAACATCGTCAAGGACGTCTCCCGCGCAGTCGAGATGGGTTTTTCCGACACGTTCCGCTTTCTCGGCAGCTTGAGCGCCTACCTCGGCGTGTTCAACCTACTGCCCTTCCCCGCACTGGATGGTGGCCGCCTGCTGTTTCTCCTCTACGAGGCCATTGCCCGCAAGAAAGTCAACGCCAAGGCCGAGGCACTGGTGCACGTGGCTGGACTGCTCATGTTCCTCACCTTGATGGTGTTCGTCACCATCAAGGAAATCATGCCCGCACACTGACCCGCACACTGACCAGCACACGGACCCGCACACGAGAAGCCGGCTCCGCGAGCGGGGGCGGAGTGTGATAACGCTGGTCCATGCGCCGTCCGACGTTGAGCCTCGTTCTTCCACTGCGCAACGAAGCGGAGGAGCTGCGGGACCTCGAAAGCCACCTGTCCGCCTGGCTTTCGGCGTACGAGGTCGAGTGCGAGATCGTTCTCGTCGACGACGGCTCCACCGACGACACGCCGGCGCGGGTGGCAGCGTGGGCCGCGCGCGACGGGCGCGTCACGATCGTGTCGCTGCTGCGTAGCTACGGCATCGAGGGTGCGCTGCGCGCGGGTCTCGATCACGCCAGCGGCGAAGCCGTGATTCTGATCGACGGCGACATCCAGGACTCGGCCGAGGTCATTCCGCGCATGGTCGAGGCCTGGCGTGGCGGCGCGGATCTGGTCCACGCGCGGCGGCGCCCGACCCAGGTCGAACGCGGGCTGAAGAGTCTGCTGCGCAAATCGATCCACGAGCTCACCGACAGCCTCACCCGGAACGGCGTCCCGCAGGACGCAGCCAACTTCCGGCTCGTCGACCAAAGCGTGGCGGTTCGCTTGAAGAGCGCTACTCCGTCGGCGCGCAACCTGCGCGGCTTACTAGGGCACGTGGCACGGGCGCAAACCAACGTCACGTTCGAGTCCATCCCGTCGAAGCGGCGCCAGCCGCCCACGCTCGCGGCCGAGATCGACAGCGCGTTCGACAGCATCACCCGGCGCAGCCTGGTGCCACTGCGGCTGGCCTACGGGGTGGCGGCGTTGGTCTTTTTCGTCAGCGTCTTCGCGTTGCTGATCATCGTCGCCGCCAGCTCGAAAACCGCGCCGGTGCGCGCGTCGGTCTGGATCGGTGCCATCCTCGGCGTAATCGGCGGGGCGCAGCTGTTTTTCATCGGTCTGATCGGCGAGTACGTCGGCCGCATCTTCCTCGACCTGCAGAAGCTCCCGCCATACAGCCTGGCCTCGCAGGGTGTCGTTCGCGAGCGCGCCTTGCCCGCTGCACCGCGGATGGCGATGCCCTCGGCGGAGTCGCTCCACGACTCCGAGCTCGAGGCCATGCCGGAGCGCACGCACACCGAGCCGCCGCCGCCGCCGATGCGGGCCTCTCTCTCGCCAGAAGCGTCGCGGCCGCCGCCGCCAGCCCTGACCGCCGTGCTTGCCTCGCCGCCGCAGCCGCAGCCGCAGCCGCGCTTGACCCCGCCGCCTGGACAAATGCGTGCAGTCACCACGAAAAACACGGTGAAGCTCACGCATGAGGAGCTGAAGGCCGAGGTGGCCAGAGCCGAAGTGGCCAAGACCGATCCGCCGCCGAAGATCGAGCCCGGCAAAGCCTTCGAGCCGATCAAGGCCGAGGCGAAAGCCGCCGCCAGGCTGTCCAATCCGCCGCTGCCTTCGAAGCGCAGCTCGGTCCCGCCCAGTGCCCTCGGCAGCAGGTCCAGAATCGACGCGGTTTCGATGGCAGGGCGCGGCGAAACCAAGCTCGACGCGGGTGGTGCCTCCAAGGCCAGCGCGACGCCGGCAGCCGTGGCCACCCACTCCACGCCAGCCGGCGCCGCGTCCGACCGCCCCCCGCCGTCGCTCATGACCAACGCTCAGGCAAGCTCGTTCAATGCGCGCACCAAGACCCTGGCCGGAATCCCGTTGCCGGCCATGCTCGCCTACGCGCAGGGCAACACCGATTCGGCCCCCCCCCCCTCCAGGTCCAGTGCACCAGTCGATGCCAGCGGCAGCGCAAAACCAGTCGATGCCAGCGGCAGCGCAAAACCAGTCGATGTGGAGCGCTTGAAAGAGGAACCGAAGCCGCTCACCACGCTCTACGGCGTTCCCGGCGCGGACAGGTAGTCCCGAGCCCGAGTTGTGGTAGCGTCCGCGGCCCCATGAGCCAGTCCGGACTTCCTCAAGCCAACGACAACTCGCAGACCGCCGGCATCACCCCCACGGGTGGCGCCGCCATCGTCGCACCCATCACGGCGTTCCCGTCGGGCGTTCCTTCGAACGCGCTGGTGGTGATCCCGCTCGGCCCCAACGGCAAGCCACTCGAGAGCCAAGTCATCGACGGACCCATGGCGATGAAGATGGAAGACGTGTGGAAGCTCCTCGGCTTCAACGGCCCCGCCGTTCAGGTGCAAGACGACCAGGGCCGCCCCATCGCCATCGGCCTCGAAGACCTGCTTTCCGGCCTCGAAAAGCACTGGGTCGAAAACCCGGACGATCTGGATCGCGCCCGCATCTTCGCCCAGGAGCTGATCAAGTACGAGCGCCACGCCAAGGCCGAGACCGTGCTCGCCAAGATCGTAGCCAAGGGCGGCGACGGCGACGATTGGCTCGCGTTGGGCGTGGCGCAGCTCCAGCAAGACAAGCTCGACAAGGCCGAAGGCACACTGCGCGGCGCGCAGAACCTGCTCAAGGGCAATCCCTACCCGGCGCTGCACTTGGCCAAGCTGTACAATGCAAAGAAAGATCCGAGGGCCGAGCGCGAACAGGTCGACAAGGCCATCGAGCTCGCCCCGAACGCGGTCGACGCCTGGGCCTATCTCTTCAACATGCTGCGTCAGGAAGGCGTAACGCCCGACGCGGCCGTGGCCGAGATCGAGAAGATCGCCCAGGACCCGAAAAACGAGAAGATGGCTGCTCCTTACGTGGCGCTTCAAGGCTTCTTCGCCGGCGAGGAAGCCACCCGCGACCATGCCATCGAGCTCGCCAAAAAGGCCGTGGGCCGGTCTCCCGCGGACCCGCTCGCGCTCCTGTGCCTCGGCTCGCTGTACGCACAGAAAGGCGACCTGGACGAAACCATCAAGCTCATGGCCCCCCACGAGGGCCTGATGACCCGCAACTTGCAGATGGCGAACTTCTATTTCGAGGCGCTTTTCCAGAAGCGGGATCTCGACAAGATCAAGACGCTGCTGAACAAGCTAGCAACGTCCCCGAACAAGGAAGTACAGCAGTTCGCCCTGGAGCGCTCGCGGACCATTGCGCAGATGGTTCAGCAGCAGAAGGCGGGCGGCGCCGCGCCAGCCGCGTCGGCCTGACCTTTCGCTTTGGCCTTTCGCTTTGGCCTTTCGCTCTGACCTTTCCGGGCGCTTTCGCTCGAGAAGACCTGGTAGGCTGAGCCTGACGAAGCTGGAGGCGGGTCGACGTTCGGCGCGCGCACGGATTCGCGGATCCTCTCGACCGGGGCGCACAGGCGCCTGATTTTGATTTTGGGCACGCTCGCACGAAGTCCGAGTGGGTCACCTGTCCGGCGCGCCGGACAATCGCGTAGGAACACGGTGCAATCTCCCTCCTCTCGAGACGTGCGAGTCGTCGGGCGCTACGCGCTCCACGGCGCGATCGCGTCCGGAGGGATGGCAACCGTGCACTTCGGTCGCTTGATCGGGCCGGTCGGCTTCTCGCGCACCGTCGCCATCAAGCGCCTGCACGCCCAGTTCGCAACCGACCCGGAGTTCGTGTCGATGTTTCTGGACGAAGCGCGCCTCGCTGCGCGCATTCGCCATCCCAACGTCGTCGCCACCCTCGACGTCGTGCAGCTCAACAGCGAGCTGTTTCTGGTCATGGAATACGTTGCCGGCGAGAGCATCGCGAACCTGGCGAAGATGGCCGCCAAGGCGCGCGAGCCGATCCCGCACCGCATCGTCTCGTCGATCGTAGCGGGCGCGCTGCACGGCCTGCACGCCGCGCACGAAGCCAAAGACGAGCGCGGCATGCCACTCGGCATCGTTCACCGCGACGTATCTCCCCAGAACATCCAGGTCGGCGTCGACGGCGTGGCGCGCGTGCTCGATTTCGGCGTCGCCAAAGCCGCCGGGCGCGTGCAAACTACACGTGAAGGGCAGCTGAAGGGCAAGCTCGCGTACATGGCGCCCGAGCAGCTGCGCGGCGCGCAGGTCACGCGCACCTGCGACGTCTACGCAGCGGGCGTCATGCTGTGGGAGCTCATCACTGGCCAACGTCTGTTCGACGGCGACAACGAAGGCGTGGTGATCGCCCGCGTCATCGAGGGCAAGGTGCTGGCCCCAACCCTCGTGCTGATGAAAAACTCGCCGGTCACGCTCAACGGCAAGATGTACGAGGCGCTGGCCCGGCTCGATGCGTGCGTGCTGCGAGCGCTCGACCGCGATCCCTCCAAGCGATTCCAGACCGCTCGCGAGATGGCCATCGAGCTCGAAGGCTGCGTGAATCCTGCCACGCTGTCGCAGGTCGGCGAATGGGTCGAAGAAACCGCAGCCACGGTGCTGTCGGTACGGCTCGCCGCCGTCGGCGAGATCGAGAGCTACGGTTCGAACATCGCGTACGAGCTCCCGAGCGAGGCCCAGTACAGCGGCCACGGGTCAGGCTCCAACTCGCACATGCTGTTCGAGCACCGAAGCAGCTCCAGTGCGCCGTCCAGCCTCGACCCCAACGTGCTGGTCGGTACCGGCTCCACGCCCACTCCGGCGGGCATGCAACACTCCACGGTGTCCACCTTCTCGCGTGCGTCGCAGCGTCTGTTCAGCCCACAGAAACGCGAATGGATCTGGCTGGCCGCCGGGGGCAGCGTGCTCGCCGTGTTGCTCGGTGTCGGCATCCAGTGGTGCGTCAGCGATTCCACCATTCCGCCAGAAGCCAGGCTCGTTCCGCTGCTGCCGGTCTCCGCGGTAGTGCCCGCCGCCACGCCGCCAGATGCCGGCGCAATCTTCGAGCTTGGCTCGAACGCGTACTCGCTGCCGCCCGCGTCGTCGGTCGCTACCAGCGACGCCGCGCCCGATGCGGGCGTGCGTACCAAGCCACCACGGGTGCGCCACAACGGCCTCGGCAGGGATCCCGTGGTGAAGCCGCCGGTGGTCGTGGGGCCCAAGGTGAACTGCGCCGAGCTCGAACGCTTCACCAAGCCCGACGGCAGCACCGGCTACCGCAAGCCGCCGGGCTGCCCGTAGCCGCGCACGATTGCGTGAGCCGTTTTGGGGTGGTCGTTCGACAGAGAAGCATGCCCAACCGCATCTCGTCACATCGTCTGCTCGCAAGTCTGCTCGCTACCGGCGCGGCCCTCTCCGCCACGGCCTGCAACGGGCAGGTCGTCTCGGTCCTCGTGCCCAATCCTGCGCCGGGCCTCGGCCTCGGCGAAGGCGGCGGTGCCGAGCAGCAACAGACGACCGGCAAGGTCGACTTGCTGTTCGCCGTCGACAACTCGTCGTCGATGCGTCCGAAGCAGGTCTTGCTTGCGCAGGCAGCCGCGCGGCTCGTCGATCGACTCGTAAAACCGTACTGCCTCGACGCCCAAGGCGCCGCGCAGAACCAGTCGGTTCTGGACCCGCGCGGCGACGCGGTGTGCACGAGCGGCACCACGCTCGAGTTCGCACCGGTTCGTGATCTGCACGTCGGCGTGCTCACGTCGTCGCTGGGCAATGCCGGCAACGACGACGCCGCCATCTGCACCGCCGTGCACAGCAACTTCGCACGTGGGGAGCGCGCGCGGCTCGAGCCTCCGCGTGGGCGGCCGGACTCGTGGGCA
>JAYUXI010000677.1:0-2559 GCA_043753085.1 Myxococcales bacterium
CCCGCCAGCGACTGCAACGACACCTTGCGCTCGGCGTCGACCCAGCGCGACGGCCGCTCGGGACGCATCGGCGACGTCGGGTCGACCAGGATGACCACCGGGAACTCGAGGCCCTTGGCCTTGTGCACGGTCATCAGGCGCACGCCGTCGGAGCCTTCTTCCACCGAGGGCGCCTCCGACGCGCCTGCATGGGCCGACTCCTCGCCGAGGCGTTCGACGAAGGCGCGGAAACCCACCGTGCCCCGCGCGTCTTCCCGCCGCGCCACGTCGACGAGGCGAAGCATGTTCGACAGCGCCTGCTCACCCGCAGGCCACATGGCCACGCCTGCCTGCGCGCGCGTCTGCGCATAGAGCTCGGTGAGGGTCCGGGCGATCGGCCAGCGATTGCGTGCAAAGTGCAGTTCTTTGAGCACGCCCAGCGCCTCGCCCACGGGCCGGGCCCGCTCGGGCAGCTCGGCAGGCACCGCCGCGAGCGGCATCAGGTGGCCACCTGCCTTGCTGCGGTACGAAAGCAATGCTTCGTCGGTGAGGGCGAAGAACGGTCCGCGCAAGGTGGCGTAGACGGCCAGCTCGTCGTCTGGGCGCTCGACGGCAGACAGCGCGGCGATGGTGGCGAGGATCTCCTCACGCGTGTAGAAGCTCCGGCCGCCCACCAGCACGTGCGGCAGCTTGCGCGACTCGAGCGCCCGCACGTACGGCCGGGTCAGATCTTCGCCGAAGCTGGAAAATCGCCGGAACAGCAGGCAGACGTGCCGCGCCGTGACCGGCACCCGCGTGCCGTCGCCGGAGCGCACCGTCCAGCCACTCTGCCGCACCAGCCAGTCGACGTAGGCGCCGACCGCATCGGGGTAGGATTGGTCGATGGCCCAGTTGGAGATCTTGCCACTCTTGTCGGAGTAGGGCCTGGGCACGGGCAGCGCGACGACGCTCGGCTGCAACGGGTAGTCCGCACCGAATGGCGTCATCGCGACGTACTGCGGCTGCAGCTCGCCCTGGCTCGCCATGGCAACCGAGAACGTGGCGTTGCACAGCTCGAGAATCGACGGCACGCTGCGAAAGTTGGTGGTGAGATGCACGAGGCGCGCAGCGGGCCGCTCGCCGCTGGTGAGCTCTTTTTTGATGGCCTCGTACAGGCGCACGTCGGCGCCGCGGAAGCGGTAGATCGATTGCTTCGGATCGCCGACCAAAAAGAGTCGGCCCGGCAGCGGCACGCGATCGCCCTCGGCGCAGGTCAGGCTGCGCAGGATCTCGACCTGCACCGGATCGGTGTCTTGAAACTCGTCGACCAGCACGTGCGTGTATTTATCACGCATCTCGGCGCGCAGCTCGGCGTTGCCGGCGAGCAGATCCCGGGTGCGCAAGAGCAACCCCGAGAAATCGAGGGCGCCGCGCCGTTCCAGCCGCTCGGCGTAGCGCACGGCCAGCGAGCGCAGATCTTCGCGGAGCAAGCTGGCGAGCTCGGCGTCGGCGAGGACCAGTGCCTTTTGCCATTCGTCGCGCAGCGGATCGCGCATCTTCAACACGTCGTCTTTGCGGTAACCGCCGCCGAACACGGGCTTGAAGCCGCGGTAGGTCCAGAGCTTGCCCGACCAGCCGCGGAAGCTGGCTCGGAATGCTTCTTCGAGCGCATCGTAGTCGCGGCCGGCGCCCTCCTGCGCTTCGCGGCGTGCAATCTCACCGACCACGCTGGCCACGTGCTGGATGCCTTTGGCCAGGACGTCGTCCGGGTGGGCGGCATGCTCGGCGAGCTCGGCAAGCTGGACGGTGCGCGCGAACAACGAGTCGAGCGTGGACTCGCGTGCGAAGCTCGGGCGCACCCAGGCGCCAGTCATGTCGCGCTCTTCCACCATGCGACGGCCGGCATCGAACAGAATGTCTCGCGGCGAGGACCGGCCGAAAAAGTCGCGAGCCTTGCGCCGCAGCACGCGGGCCACGCCGGGACCTGGATCTTGCAGCTGGCCCTCGAACCAGTCGGTGAAGACCTCTTCGTAGAGGCGCGTGGACTGCCCGTCGTCGAGCACGACGAAGCGCGGATCGATGGCGGCCTCTACGGGCCGTTGGCGAAGCAGCTCGGCGCAGAACCCGTGGATGGTGCCGAGCAGCGACAGCTCGAGCTCCGACAGTGCGTAGGCGAACCGGGCGCGCACCTCGCCCTCGGAGTCGCGGCGTGCATCTTCGAGGGCGGCGCGCAGACGCAACTTCATTTCGCCCGCGGCTTTTTCGGTGAACGTGACACACACGATCGAGGCGAGCTTGGCCTGCCCGCTGCGCAGCAAGGCGACGATGCGCCGGGTGAGCGCCGTGGTCTTGCCGGTGCCGGCCGCAGCCTCGACGATCAAGTTCACGTCGAGCTCTTCTTCGATCGCGCGCCGGGCGGCGGCGTCGGCCAGGGGGGGCAGCGGCGGCAGGGGGTGCAGGGCCGGCATCATCGATGCCTCCGCAGCGCGCCGAGCTTGTAGAGCACCTGCGCGTGCGGGTGACTGCCCGCGGCGGGCTCCTTGGCGCGTTTCTCGGGGCGTCCGCCGGGTTTCACGTGGGTTCGGATTTCCTCGTAGGGAC
>JAYUXI010000678.1:0-6324 GCA_043753085.1 Myxococcales bacterium
TGCACGTGGGCCACGATGCGCGCGAGGTCGGCGCAGCGAAGCGCGCGCTCTTCGGGAGTCGCGCCGGGATCGTCGAGCGCGGCGAGGGTTTCGAGGTGCGCCAGCACGGCCGGATTCATCGTGGCTTCTTCGCTGGCGGTTTGGCCCTGGACGTAGGGGCGCCCGCATCGCCGGCGGCTGCCGTGTCGTCGGCTTCGACGAAGCGCAACGGCAGCTCGAAGGCGAGGTTGCGCGAGCCACCGGGGGCTGGAAAGTGCAGCGCGCTCAGCTGGTTGGTGAGACACGCGACCAGGCTCGGCGGCAAGCCGGAGTCGTTGCGGGGCTCGGCCGTGACGAGGGTGCCATCCGGCTTGAGCACGACGTGGACCTGGACGGTGCCGTCGAACTTGCCCTTGGCCTGCGCCTCGGTCTGGCAGGTTTTCATGGCGTCGTGGCCCGGGCCCTGGAACAACTCGCTCGCCTGCTCGCCGAACTTTTCGTTGAGTGGCGGGCTTGCGCCGCCGTCGCCGCTGCCGGGCTCCTCGTAGTCGGGTCCCGGACCGTTCTTGGTCGGCGCGGGCAGGGCGTTGTTGCAGGCGATCGCGAAGGCGCAGGCGACGGCCAAAAGGCCTGTAGCGACAGACGAAGAGAGAACGATGGCCATGGCCCTCGCACTCTTGCGCAAGGCGGCGGGGTTTGTCAGCCCCATTCGTGCGGCGTGCGAGCGCCTTGGCGTTCGTTAAGGACTTGCGGCGGCCCGGGCATCGACCTAGTGTCCGGCGCCCCTCGCCGAGTCTTGCGGAATCTCTGCAAAACCCGGTGAAATTCAGCTGTCGCCCACTGCGCAGGCTCGGACTCGGTGCTTCCTTCTACGGAGGCTCGTCTTTGCCGGGCGACACAGATCAACCGAAAAGTCGATGCCCCGCGCATCGCAGTCCCAGGAGACGCGCCATGTCCGAAGAACAGACCCAGAACGAAGTCACTCCCAAGCTGCCAGGCGAATTGCCCCTGTCGGTCAAAGCCCTGCTCGATGCCGGCGTGCACTTCGGTCACCAGACCAAGCGCTGGAACCCGAAGATGCGCCCGTACATCTACGGCGCCCGCAACGGCGTGCACATCATCGACCTCGACCAGACGGCCAAGCTGTTCCAGCGCGCCTACTCTTTCGTCGAGCAGATCTCGTCCAAGGGCGGCCACATCCTCTTCCTCGGTACCAAGCGTCAGGCGCAGGAAATCGTGATTGAAGAAGCCAACCGCGCGGGCTCCTACTACATCGTGAACCGCTGGCTCGGCGGCACCCTCACCAACTTCCGCACCATCAAACAGGGCCTCGACCGCATGCGCCAGCTCGAGCGCATGAAGGAAGACGGCACCTGGCTGCAGATCACCAAGAAGGAAGTGTCGCGCCTCGAAAAGGAGCGCGCTCGCTTCGAGAAATCGCTCGGCGGCATGAAGACCATGAGCCAGCTCCCGGCGGCGCTCTTCGTCATCGACCCGGCCATGGAGACCATCGCGGTGCAGGAAGCCAAGAAGCTCGGCATCCCGGTCATCGCCATCACCGACACCAATTGCGATCCGGACTACGTGAACTACGTGATCCCCGGCAACGACGACGCCATCCGCTCGATCAAGTTGATCTGCTCGCGCATTGCAGACGCCGTGATCGAGGGTTCTTCGCGCCGCAAAGAGCCGCAGCGGGAAGAGACCACCCGCGGCGGCGCCGAAGTGTTCCGCAGCCGTGGCGGCTCGCAGCAGTCCGAAACCCCCGCCAGCTGAGGATCAAGAACATGCAAGTTACAGCGAACATGGTCAAGGAGCTCCGCGAGCGCACGCAAGCGGGTATGTCCGATTGCAAGAGCGCCCTGGTGGAAGCCTCGGGCGACATGGAGAAGGCCGTCGAGGTCATTCTCAAGAAGGGCCTCGCCAAGGCCGCCAAGACGGCCGGCAAAGTCGCTTCCGAAGGCGAAGTGCGCACGGCTATCTCGGCGGACGGGAAGCGCGGCACCATCGTCGAAGTCAACAGCCAAACGGACTTCGTGTCGCGCGGCGACGACTTCAAAACTTTCGTGGGGCTGGTCCTCGAGGCTGCCACGAAGCTCGAGAAGGGCGCAGATCTCAGCGCAGCCAAGCTCGCCGACGGCAAGACCGTCGAAGAAACCCGTCAGGCAATCGCCGGCAAGATCGGCGAGAACATCGTAGTTCGCCGCTGGGACACGGTCGAGGTCGAAGGCAACGGCGTCGTCCACAGCTACGTGCACATGGGCGGCAAGAACGCCTCCATCGTCGCCCTCGAGGTCCACGCCGAAGAGGTGGCGAAGCACGAAGGCGTTCGCGCTTTTCTGGAAAATGTGGCGATGCAAATCGTCGCGATGCGACCGATGGTGGTCGACAAGCTGCACGTCGCGCAAGAGCACGTGGCCAAGCAGAAGGAAATCTTCGAGCATCAGCTGAAGGAAGAGGGCAAGCCCGAAGCCTCCTGGGCGAAGATCATGGAGGGTAAAATCTCCAAGTGGTTCACCGAGGTCACCTTGCACGGCCAGGAAAACGTGTGGGGCGCCGGCGCCGATACGATCGACAAGATCCGCGCGGAGCTCGGCAAGAGCGTCGGCGGCGACGTGGTCATCAAGGAGTTCGTACGCTTCGAGCTCGGCGAGGGCATCGCCAAGAAGATCGAGAACCTGGCCGACGAAGTCGCCAAGACCATCGCCGGCTGAGCGCGCGCGTCCCAACCGGTTGGCCGATCCTCCCGTCTGGCTCGGCCTGGCTCGGCCTGGCTCGGCCTGGCTCGGCCTGGCTCGGCCGATCCAGCATGCGGGGGGTGGCACTTTTGCCTCCCCGGAGGAATGAATCCAGCGTCCAGTCCGCTCGCTGCGGCGGGCGCTCATGTCGGCCCAAGCTGCTGGCACGTGCTACGCTTCGCCGATGGCCGACGCCGCGCGCAAGCTCGCCACCTACCAGGACGTACTCGACGCACCCAATCATGTGGTTGCCGAGATCCTGAACGGTGAGCTCTACACGCATCCGCGCCCGGCCAGCCCTCATGCTCGCGCCGCTAGCAAGCTGGGTGGCGCGCTCGACGGCCCGTTCGACACGGGACGCGATGGCCCGGGCGGGTGGGTGTTGCTGTACGAGCCGGAACTGCACCTCGACGCCGACGTCCTCGTGCCCGACCTGGGCGGCTGGCGCCGCGAGCGAATGCCCGAAATGCCACACGAGGATTTTTTCACGCTTGCGCCTGATTGGGCATGCGAGGTGCTCTCCCCTGGCACCGCGCGGGTAGACCGCGTGAAGAAGGTGCCACGTTACGCCGCGGCGAACGTCGGCCACGTCTGGCTCATCGATCCGCTGCTGCGCACACTCGAAGTGCTGCGTCTCACGGCTTCCGGCTACCTGCTGGCCCAAAGCTTTGCCGACGCCGATGAGATTCGTGCCGAGCCCTTCGAAGCCGTACCGCTGGCTCTCGCGGCGCTTTGGAGCCGCTAGTCGAGAAAGACTTTCTCATCGAGCGGGACGTCGAAGAGGCCCGCCAGGCGATCGCCGGCAAAATCGACGACAACATCGTCGTGCGTCGCTGGGACGTCGTCGAGGTCAAGGGCAACGGCGTCGTGCACGGCTACGTGCACATGGGCGGCAAGAGCCGACGAAGTCGCCAAGACCATCGCCGGCTGAGAGGCGCTGCAAAGTGCGCGTCGGCATTGGAAACGTTGAAGCACGTCGTGTGCGCGGAGCTGCAATCGCTCCGGCACAAGTTTGCCTCGACGTCGCCGTCGGAATCGTGGCGAGCCGGGGAGCCCTCCGCGGAGTCACCACAGGCGACGAGCAGGAAAAACGAGAGCGCGCCGAAAAGGTGAAGAGACCCGAGCCGGGCTCATCGTGAGAGGGTCAACCTTCGTCACCTCGAACTGGCGGCGCGATACTCGGCGTGCCGGCGCGGCCGCTCATCGTGAGGTACGTGTGGTCGAGCAGGCCGCGTTCGTAGTCTTGCAAGAGGCGCATGCCCTCGGTGGGCTTGAGGCGGTCTTGCTTGATGGCCGCGTCGATCTGCGCCTTCATGCGCGCCACGACGTCGTGCGCGTCGTACTGGGTCATGCTCAGGACATCGCGGATGGTGTTTCCCGGGATGGTCTCTTCGATGTAGTAGCCACACTCCTCGTCGTCATCGAGGAACACGTGCGCCTCGTTGACCCGGCCGAACAGGTTGTGGATGTCGCCCATGATGTCCTGGTACGCGCCGGTGAGGAAGATGCCGAGGTAGTACGGCTGGTCCTTGGTGATGGCGTGCAAGGGCAGCGTGTCCTTGACGTCGTTCAGGTCGATGTACTTGGAGACCTTGCCGTCGGAGTCGCAGGTGATGTCGACCAGGGTGCTCTGCGTGGTCGGACGTTCGTTGAGGCGGTGGATCGGCACGATTGGAAACAGCGCACCGAGCGCCCAGTGGTCGACCAGCGACTGGAACACCGAGAAGTTGCAGATGTGCTGCGCCGCCAGCTGACCCGGCAGCTCGCGGATGTCGTCCGGAACCTGATCGGGGGGCATGCCGTCGGCGATCTTGGTGATCCGATCGGCGATGCGCCAGTACACGGTTTCGAGGTGCGCTTTCACGTCGAGCTGGAGTAGGCCCAGCTCGAACATCTTCTGCGCTTCTTCCTTCACCTGCTGAATGTCGTGCCAGGTCTCGAGCAGCGTGGACTCCTTCAGGATCTCTTCTGCGTCGAGCAACTGGCGCACCAGTTTGTGGCTCTCGCCTTCGGGCGAAAGCGGCGGCGACACGGTCTTTTCGATGGCGCCGAACGCTTCGACGACGAGCACCGAGTGGTGCGCCACGATGGCGCGGCCAGACTCGCTGACGATGGTCGGGTGGGGCACCTTTTCTTCATCGCAGATGTCGCCCAGGTTGTAGACGATGTCGCGCGCGTACTCCTCGACCGTGTAGTTCATGCTCGAGTGGAAGGTCGAGCGCGAGCCGTCGTAGTCGACCGCGAGGCCGCCGCCCACGTCCACGTAGTCGAGCTGGTGGCCCATCTTGCGCAGCTTGGCGTAGTAGCGGGCCGCTTCGCGCACGGCGCGCTTCATGATGAGGATGTCCGGCACCTGCGAGCCGATGTGAAAATGCAGCAGCTTGAACGCGTCGCTCATGCCGGCTTCTTTCATGAAGTCGGCAGCGGCCAGGATCTCGGCGGTGGTGAGTCCGAACTTGGCGTGCTCGCCGCCCGACGTGGACCAGCGTCCGGCGCCCTTGCTGGCGAGGCGCACGCGCAGACCGATCAGCGGCTGCACGTTCATCTCCTTGGCGATGCGCAGGATGGCCTGCACCTCGGAGAGCTTCTCGGCGATCAGGATGACCTTTTTGCCGAGCTTGCGGCCGATCATCGCCATGCGAATGAAGGCGTCGTCCTTGTACCCGTTGCACACGATCAGACTCTCGTTGTCGGTGTGCATGCTGAGGCCCGCGAACATCTCGGGCTTGGAGCCGACCTCGATGCCGTAGTGATAGCGCTGGCCGGCGTCGAGAATCTCGTGCACGACCTCGCGCAGCTGGTTGACCTTGATCGGAAACACGCCGCGGTACTCGGCGCGGTAGCGCGACTCGCGGATGGCGACGGCGAACGCGTCGTTTAGCGTGCGCACGCGATGGTGCAGCAGATCCTGGAAGCGAATGAGCAGCGGCGCCTTGAGGCCCTCGGCTTGCGCGTCGCGCAAGACGTCGGTGATTGCGATGGCGCGACCGCGATCTTGCAGCGGCGCGACGGTGAGATGGCCGCCCTCGTCCACGCCGAAGTAGCCTGCGCCCCAGCGATCGACCATGTACAGCTGGTTGGAATCCTGCGCCGTCCATGCCGGCGCGATCGTCGAGATGGGCGATCCGCCTGGGGCGGGCTCACGGCTCGAGAACGCTGACGCATCACGAGAGGGGATGGAGGAGGCCGCGGCGCTCGTCTTGTCTTCCACTTTGAGATCCTCCAACGAAGTTGCGGTGCTACCAGGCATCGGCCTGGATGGCCGCGTGTCTTAGAGTCAATCGCCCGCTTGTGAAAGCGTCCTGATCGCTTAATCCAGCGTCACCCAGCTCTTTTTGTGGTCGCCGCCCTGGCTACTGGTTGGCTTCGCCCGGCGTGGCGCTGGTTTCGCGAAAGTCGTCCGCGTTGTCGTCGCTGTCGGTGCCGTTCGGCGAACGGCTGATCGAGCCGCTGCCCGGTGCCGGGGCCGAGTTGCCTTCGGCGTACGATCCGGTGCTCGAGCCGTACGCGAGCGAGTCGACGACGCTGCTGCCCTTCTTGATGGCGAGCTGCCCACCGGTTGCGGACAGGGCGCCGGTCGCAAAGGGCGCGTCTTTGGGTGACATCG
>JAYUXI010000679.1:0-2557 GCA_043753085.1 Myxococcales bacterium
TTGTCCTTGCGGATCACGTTGCCGACCACGACCAGATCCGGCTCTCCTAGATTCTCGGCGCGGTAGCCTTGCTGGCAGTGCACGCCGTGGCGCTGCAGCTCGGGACCCACCGGCGGGTCGAACGCCGTATCCGACCCAGTGACCTCGGCGCCGGCCGCCCGGAACAACACTGCGAGCTGGCCCATACCGGTTCCGCACACGCCGATCAGATGCACTCGTTTGCTCATGGCAGTGAAGGCCACCCTACGCTGCCCCGGGCGCGTGGCTCACGCCTTTTCGAAGGTGAACTTCTCGCCCACGAAGTCGACCTTCACCAGGCTGCCCGGCGGATAGCCGCCCGCCAGCATCTCCTCGGCGAGAGGATCCTGCAGCGCCTTCAGGATCACGCGCTTGAGCGGCCTCGCCCCGAACACCGGCTCGTAGCCGATCTCGACCATCTGGTTTTTGGCAGCGTCGGTGAGCTCGAGCCGGATCTCGCGAACTTGGAGCATGCCTTCGAGGCGCCGCAGCTGAATGTCGACGATGCCGCGCAGATCCTTCTTCGAGAGCGGGCGGAACACGATGACGTCGTCGATGCGGTTCAAGAACTCCGGCCGCAAGAAATTCTTCAGCTCCTCGCGGAGCACGTCGCCGAGGGCGTCCCGGCCCTCTTCGCTCTCGAACATCTTCGGATCGGTCTCGAGGATACGCTGCGAGCCGATGTTGCTGGTCATGACGATGACGGTGTTGCTGAAGTCGGCGCGGCGGCCGCGGCCGTCGGTGAGACGGCCGTCGTCGAGCACCTGCAGGAGCAGATTGAACACGTCGGCATGGGCCTTTTCGACCTCGTCGAACAAGAGCACGCTGTAGGGCCGGCGCCGCACGGCTTCGGTGAGGAAACCGCCCTCTTCGCTGTCGACGTAGCCGGGCGGCGCGCCGACGAGTCGCTGCGCCATGTGCTTTTCCATGAACTCGCTCATGTCGATGCGGGTCATGGCCTGCTCGTCGTCGAAGAGAAAACCGGCGAGGGCCTTGGCGAGCTCGGTCTTGCCGACCCCCGACGGGCCGAGGAACAAGAAGCTGCCGATCGGCTTGCCCGGATCGCGCAGCCCCACGCGGCCGCGGCGCACGGCGCGTGACATCGCGCGCACCGCTTCGTCCTGGCCGACGACGCGCTCGGCCAGCCGTATCTCCATCTTCAGGAGCTTGTCGGACTCGGCCTCGAGCATCTTGGCGATCGGGATGCCGGTCCAGTCGCCGAGCACCTTGGCCACGTCTTCTTCGGTGACGTCGCGCGAGCTATGCTGAGTGAGGCCGAGCCCGCCCACCACGCTGTCGGCGGCTTCGAGGCGCTTTTTCACCTCGGGAATGCGCACGTGCTCGAGCTCACCCAGCCTGGCGAAGTCTTGCTTTTCCTTGGCGGTGGCGAGATCGACCTGGGCGCGTTCGAGCTCGGCCTTGATGGCGGCCTGCGCGGCGATGGCACCTTTGCGCGAATCCAGCTTGCTGCGCATCTCGGTGACCTGTGGCTCGAGCACGGCGACCTCGGCTTCGAGAGCCGCCTTGGTCTTGAGGCTCATCGCGTCGGTGTCGGCGTTGAGTCCGGACAGCTGCGCCCGCACCGAAGCGAGGCGGCGGATCACGTGGTCGACCTCGGCGGGCAGGCCGTCGATCTCGACGCGTTTGCGCGCCGAGGCTTCGTCGAGCAAGTCGACGGCGCTGTCCGGCAGGGCACGATCCTGGATGTAGCGCTTGGCCAGCTGCACCGAGGCGACGATGGCGGGATCGCCGATGTTTACCGAGTGGTGCTCTTCGTACTTGGTGGCGATGCCGCGCAAGACCTCGATGGCCTGTGCCGGCGTGGGCTGCTCGATGTTGAGCACGGTGAAGCGGCGCACCAACCCGCCGTCCTTGTCTTCGAGGCGCTTCAGGCCTTCGGGCGTGGTGTCGGCCAGGATGCGCACCTCGCCGCGTGCCAGGATCGGCTTCAGCAAGTCGCCGACGCCGCCGCCGATCGCGCCCTGCCCGAACAGAGAATCGATGGCTGCAATGTACAGAATTGCGTCTTTGCCTTTGAGCTGCACGAGCAATTGCTTCAGGCGATCCTCGACCTCGCCGCGCAACTTCGCGCCGGCGGTGAGCGCGCCGGTCTCGAGCTCGTACACGCTCATGCCGGCGAGGTTTCCCGGCACGTCTCCGGCGGCGATGCGCATCGCCAGCGCACGCACCACGGCGGTCTTGCCGACGCCGGGATCCCCGACGAGCAGCGGGTGGTTTTTCTGGCGGCGCTCGAGGATCTGCAAGAGCCGGCGCACCTCGGTGTCGCGGCCAATCACCGGGTCGAACTTGCCGTCCTTGGCCACCTGCGAAAAGTCGTGGCAGTAGCGCTGCAGCATGTCGGTACCCGCGGCGCTGCCCTGCGGCTGCATCTCGCGCGGCACGCTCTTGAGCCGGTCCATGTGCGGGCGGAACGAGCCCGGGCCGAGCGAGTAGGCCTGCAGCACGGCGGCGGCGGCGCCGCGGATCTCTTGCGAGGCGGCGTTGAGTAAGTGGTCCACGCCGACCAAGCCCTTGTCGG
>JAYUXI010000680.1:0-2552 GCA_043753085.1 Myxococcales bacterium
GGCCTCACGCGACACGCCGGCAAGCACGCCGCCGGCATCGTCATCAGCGAAGGCCCGCTCTGGGATCACGTTCCGGTCTTCCGCGACGACAAGAGCGACGCGTATGTCACCCAGTACTACAAGGACGACGTCGAGCAGGCCGGCCTGGTCAAGTTCGACTTCCTCGGCCTGAAGACCCTCACCGTGGTCGACATCGCGGTGCGCCTGGTCAACGCGCGGCCCGACATGCGGGCGCTCGGCAAGAAGCTGGATCTTGCACGCATCCCGCTCGACGACAAGCTCACCTACCAGCTGCTGGCGTCGGGCGAGACCAAGGGCGTGTTCCAGCTCGAGTCCTCGGGCATGCAGCAGCTGTTCAAGGATCTGCGCGCCGACTGCTTCGAGGACATCGTCGCTGCCGTGGCGCTGTACCGCCCGGGTCCGCTCGGCTCGGGCATGGTGAAGGACTTCGTCGAGCGCAAACACGGCCGCCAGCCGATCGCGAAGATGCACGCGCTGGTCGACGACTTGCTGAAGCCCACCTACGGCGTAATCGTCTACCAGGAGCAGGTCATGCAGGTGGCGCAGATGCTGGCGGGCTACTCGCTCGGCGGCGCCGACTTGCTCCGCCGCGCAATGGGCAAGAAGAAGCCCGAAGAGATGGCCAAGCAAAAGGGCATGTTCGTCGATGGCGCCAAGGACAAGGGCGTCGACGAGAAAGATGCAGAGCACATCTTCGGCTTGCTCGAATACTTCGCGGGCTACGGGTTCAACAAGTCACACAGTGCCGCGTACGCACTCATCACGTACCAAACGGCGTACCTCAAGGCGCACTATCCAGTCGAGCTGCTCTGCGGCATCCTCACGTCGGACAAGGATCGCATCGACAAGGTGGTGCGCACCATCGCCGACGCGCGCAGCCTGTCGGTGACCGTGCTCCCACCGGACGTCAACGAGAGCGATCTCGACTTCAAGGTAGTCTACACGCATCCCGAGGGCAACAAGCCGATCCGCGCGCGGGGCAAGGATCGTTTGCCCGGCCGCGGCGCAGCCCTCGACCCGCTCGGGCCGCAGGTGCGCTTCGGGCTCGGCGCCGTACGCGGCCTCGGCGAAGCGGCGCTCGAGACGTTGCTGGAGACCCGGCGCGAAGGCGGCTTCTTCAAGGATCTGTTCGATTTTGCTGCCCGCGTCGACGCCAAACGGGTGAACAAGAACGTGTTCGAGGCGCTGGTGCAATGCGGCGCTTTCGACAAGGCGCTGGCGCCGCTGTCGGTGTCGCGGGCTCGCGCGTTCGCCTCCGTCGAGCTCGCCCTCGAGCGCTCGCGCTCGGCCAGCCGGGATCGCGAGCGCGGGCAGGAGTCACTGTTCGGTTTGTTCGTGGCCGCCGAGGCCAAGGCCGGCCTGCCCAGCTCGGAGGGCGAGTACCTCACCTGCGAAGCCTGGGACCGCCGCGAGATGCTGGTGCGCGAGCAAAAGGCGCTCGGCTTTTTCGTCTCGGGACACCCGCTCGAACGCTACCTGCGCGGGCCGGCCGCGCTGAAGAAGCTTGGCGCCATTCCGGTGGTGGCCGCGGCCTCGATGGACGACTGGGCCCAGGTGAAAGCATGCGGCATGGTCGAGGGCTATCGCGAACGCGTCTTCAAAGACGGCGGCGGCAAGATCGCGTTCTTCGAGCTCGAAGATCTCACCGGCCGCATGAACGTGAAGGTCCGCGCCAGCGCCATCGAGACGTACAGCGCCATCCTCACTCGTGGTGAGCCGGTGCTGATCACCGGCAAGCTGCAGTTTCCCCAGAACGACGCGGACGAGGGTGGCGAGGGCGCGCGCGAGCCCACGCTGCTGCTCAACGAAGCGGTGCCCCTGGTGGATGCAGTGCGTTCGGACGTGCACGCCATCACGCTGCGCGTGTCGGTCGACCACCTGGACGAAAAGAAGCTGCAGCAGGTGCGCGCCGTGCTCGAGAGCGCGCCCGGCGCGTGCCCGGTCACGTTGCACCTGGCTCTGGGCGATGGCGCCGAGGCGATCCTGGCACTCCCTCCGGACCTACGCGTCGAGGTCGGCGATCCGGTGCTGTCGGGCCTCGAACGGGTGTTTGGCGAGCAGGTCGCCGAGCTGCGTTGAGCACTCGCGCTGCGCAACGCTGCGCGACGCAGCGCAGCGCGGCGTAGCGCGGCGAGTGCCGGAGCTGGCTCCAGAGTCTGGCCTCCACCGTGCGGATCGCTCGACGCCGGGCGGGCAGCGCGGCATGATGATCACGATGCGTTGTTCTTTTTCGGGCCGGCTGGTGGGTTTCACCGCATTCTGTGGCGCGCTCGCTGCGTGCGGAATCACGCTGGACGTCGCCCCGGGTATCGAGCTCGACGGAGGATCGCGTGCCGATGCGACCGCGACTTCGAGCAGCGGCGGTTCGAGCGGCGCAGGCAGCAGCGGCCTGGGCGGAAGCAGCAGCAGCTCGTCGGGGACCGTGCCGCCGCCCACGCCGTGCGAGCTCGCGCCGCTGGCCCCGGAATGCATCGACGAGGCGACCGCAGTGTTCGTGCGCGGCGGCAGCGCCAATGGCGCGGGAACGCGGG
>JAYUXI010000681.1:0-6310 GCA_043753085.1 Myxococcales bacterium
CAACACGCTGATCGTACGCGAGCTGCCGTCGGGCAAGGTGCTCGACCTGCCTGGCAAGTAAAGCTACCGTCCTGTCGCTCCGATGGGCAACGCGCACACACCCCTGCTTCTGGCGCTCGGTCTCGAGCTCTTCAAAGACGAGCTGAAAGACGCGCGCAACGAGCTGAGAGCGCGCGCCCTCGACGAGCCCATGGAGACCACCATCCAGGCCGTGCTGGTGGGCGCGTCGTTGTTCTACGCCGCCGAGCACGGGCACAACCCGAAGGTCGATACCTTTGCCGCGGCGCTCGAATACGTCGCCACGTCGCTGAACGTCGGCTCGACCAACATCTACCCGGTCACCCAAGCGGGCAAGCTGGTCGCCGCCGCGATGATGACGTCGGGTCCGGCGCTGGCGGCGCGCTTCCTCGACCCCACGAAGGCGGAGCGCGCCGGCGCCGAAACAGCCAGCGCCCAGCGTGACGAAGCGATGATCCAGCGGCTCGACGCGATCCTCGAAGAGCTGCGCGCGTCGTGAACGCTCTGTTCGCGACTGCGTTCGGGTTTCCGTCCGTGGTGTTCACGGTGCTGCTCGGCGTCGTCGTGGCGTACTGGACGCTCGTGTTCTTGGGCGCGCTCAGCGTGAACCTGCTGGGCGGCGGTGACGTCGGGCTAGACGGCCACGACGTCGGGCTAGACGGCCACGCAGAGGTGGGCGACGTCGGCGACGACGGTTACGACATCGGCGACGGCTGGTCGATTCTCGGCGCACTGAACTTGCGGTCGGCGCCGGCCACGCTGGTCCTCAGCTTGATCATCACGTTCGCGTGGCTGTTCTCCGTGCTCCTCGGCGAAGCGGTGCATGGTTACGTGCCGAGCCTCGAAGGCTTTCTCACCAAGCTCGCCGTGTTGACCGCCGCGCCCTTGCTCGCCCTGCCCTTCACCGCGATCGCAATCCGCCCGCTGGCGCCGCTCTTCGTGGTGCATCAAGCCAAGGCGCATCGTGAGCTCGTGGGCCAGGTGGTTACCATTCGCAGCGGCTCGGTCACCAAGCGGTTCGGAGAAGCCACCTTCGACGACGGCGCCGCCGGCTTCATCGTGCAGGTGCGCACCGAGAGCGACGAGGGCCTGGGTCGCGGCGATGCGGCGCTCCTGGTTTCGTGGGACGAGCACACCGACACGTTCACCGCGGCGCCGATGAAAGATCTCCTCGCGCGGCGCGTGAACAACGCCGCGGCCGCTCCGTTGCCGGACGAAGAATCGGAAGCAAACGATCTCGGCACACGCCGCGCGGGGCGCTGATAGCGTGAGCTCTGCGCGGGGCTCGTTCCCGTTCGAGGAGCAACGTCATGGAAGGCTATTCGGTACTCATCGCGGTCGGCATCGCCATCTTCGTCATCTTGGGCTCGCTGCTGTTGGTCACCCGCTTCTACAAGCAGGTCGAACAAGGCAAGGCGATCATCATCAACACGCTGCGCGCGGAACCGGTGGTTACCTTCACCGGATCGATCGTGCTGCCGGTGATTCACCGCGCCGAAACCATGGATCTGTCGGTGAAGACCATCGAGATCGATCGCCGCGGCAAGGAAGGCCTCATCTGCATGGACAACATCCGTGCGGACATCAACGTCACGTTCTTCGTCCGCGTGAACAAGACCACCCAGAGCGTGCTGCAGGTGGCCCAGAGCATCGGCACCGCGCGCGCTTCGGATCCGAAAACGCTTTCCGAGCTGTTCACCGCCAAGTTCGCCGAGGCGCTGAAGACCGCCGGCAAGCGCTTCAACTTCGCCGACCTGTATTCGTCTCGCCTCGAGTTCCGCGACAAGATCGTCGAAGCGATCGACACGAACCTGAACGGCTTCGTGCTCGACGACGTAGCCATCGACTATCTCGAGCAAACGCCACTCGCAGCGCTCGACTCGAACAACATCATGGATGCCGAGGGCATCAAGAAGATCACCGAGCTCACGGTGATCCAGAACGTGTTGACCAACGAGCTCCGGCAACGGGAAAAGATGGAGATCGGCAGCCAGAACCTCACCTCGAAAGAAGCGCTGTACCGGTTCGAGCAGCGGGAGCGCGAAGCCGAGGCAAAGAAGGACAAGGAAGTCACCGTCGCGCAGGCACGCGAGAGCGAAGAAGGCAAACGCATCGCCATCGAAGAGCAGAACCGCACCTTGATCCTGGTCAAGCAAAAGGAGCAGGAGCAAGAGATCGCCGAGCAGGTGAAGATGCGCGCGATTGGCGTGGCCGAGCGCAACAAGCAGAAGGAGCTCGTGCGCGAGACCGAAGGCGTCGAGCAATCGCGCGCCGAAGCGCAGGTGGCCCGCGAGCGCGTGGTGGCCAATGCCGTCTTGGCCAAGGATCGCGAGATCGAGGAGAAAAAGAAGGAGATCGCCACGGTGATCGCCGGGCGCGTATCGGTCGAAAAGAGCATCGCCGTGGAAGAAGAAGCCACCAAGGACATCCGCGTGGTGGCCGAGGCCAACCGCAGCCGCGACGCCGTCCGCATCGGCGCCGAAGGCGAAGCACAGAAGGACATGATCAGGCGCGTGAAGGCTGCGGAAGCGGGTGAGGAGTCGGCCAAGCACGAGGCCCGGCAGCGCCTGGTGCTGGCCGACGCCGACCTCGAAGCGGCAGATCGCACCGCACGCTCCAAGATCCGTCTCGCCGAGGGCGTGCAGGCCGAAGAAGCCGCACGCGGTCTGGCCGAGGTGCGCGTGCGCGAGGCGCAGGCCTTGGTGTCGGAAAAGCAGGGTCTCATCGATGCCCACGTGAGCCTCGAAAAGGGCAAAGCCGACGCTGGCGCGATGCGCGAGAAGATGGTGGCGGAAGCGTCCGGCATCAAACAGAAAGCCGACAGCATGAAGCTGTTCGACGCGGCTACCCGCGGCCACGAAGAGTTCCGGTTGCGCCTCGAGAAGGAGCGTGTCGTCGAGCTCGCGTCGATCGCGAACCGCGTGCAGATTGCACAGGCTCAGGCCGACGTCATGGGCAAGGCCATGCAGAACGCGAAGGTGCAAATCGTTGGTGGCGACGGCCAGTTTTTCGACCGCTTCGTGAAGGCCATGAGCCTCGGCCAGCAGGTCGAAACGGCGATGGAGACCAGCCCCACCATTCACGCGCTCGCCACCGACGTGATGACCCGCCCCGGCAACGACACCGTGCAGCAGCTTCTGGCGCAGCTCGGTGGCGGCGAGGGTGTGCGTGAGAAGCTCGCCGAGCTGGTCGCGCGGCAAAAAGCCAAGGGTGAGCGGCCCGAGCGCTGATCATGGCCGAGGTCGACCAGGCGAACTACGACGTCGTCAAAGCACGGCTCGATGCGCAGCTCGGCGAGCTGAGCAAGCGAGCCGACGCGCTGAACGCAAAACGCAAGGGCGTGTTCGGTGGCACCGAGCTGGAGCTGCAGGTCAGCGAGCGCCTGCGCACCGAAAACAACTGCGTGCCGCGCGACACCGTGGGGGTCGCCGAACCTCCGCCGACGGGTGGCACGCCGCCGAGCGGCAGCGAGATTGCCGGACACTTGCTGGTTGGGTACGAGGTGTTTCTGGGTCTCAAGGCCAAGGTCAAGGTCAGCGACGTGCTCGCGGTGCACAAGTTCGTGCAGCAGGCCGACGGCACCTACGACCTCGCCGTCGTGCCGAACGAAGGTCCCGCCGCGTTTCTCGCCGACCCTCAGTTCGGCAAGGATCTGCTCGAGACGTTCCGCTACATGAAGGATGCAAGGCTCTCGCGGCTGCGAAAGACCGAGACGCGCCTGCTGGTGAGCGTGCAGGTGGGCGCCCACGTCAAGGACGTCAAGGTGTTCCGCTTCGCCATCGACGCGCAGTCCCGTGTAACCTACATGGACGCACGTGGTGACGAGGACAACAAGCCGCCGCGCGGCCACGACTTCGAATGGACCGCGGCAACCCGTGACCACTACGTGCTCGGCGAGCACCCGCACGTGTCGGTCTACGACGAAGTGTTCGTCGAAACGGTCGGCGGCGATCTCACCTTCAAGGTCGAAAACAACACCAGATCCGGCAAGGGCGTTTACACCGAGCCGGTCGACAATCCGCACCAGCAACTGGCCGACGCCGAGATCGCCTTCGCCCGCACC
This sequence comes from Myxococcales bacterium, assembly GCA_043753085.1. Taxonomy (GTDB): domain Bacteria; phylum Myxococcota_A; class Polyangia; order Polyangiales; family Polyangiaceae; genus JAYUXI01. Next base: position 4,082 of record JAYUXI010000681.1, read on the forward strand.
GGCGGCCTGATCGTGCTGAAGGTGAAACCCTTCGGCGAGACCGCGACGCGCTTTTACGCCTACGTACCCGAGGTGCGAAAGGTATACCGGATCGACGAGATCGGCCTGTCCTGCGTGGCGCTGCCCGAGGATCAAGGCATCGTGTTTCCCGGCGGCTACTGCCTGAACAACGGCCAGAAGCGCACGTTCGACGGCGACGTCGCGCAGATGGAGCTGGAGCGAGTGGTGCGCTCGCCCAACGGCGAAGACTCGCTCTACGTGTACTTCCGCTGGAACGACGGGCAGTACGCGCTGATGCCGTACAACGCCATCAAGAAAGAAATGGCGGTGCCGATCCGCACCAACGGCATGTCGCTCTTTCCGGACGGCCGCCTGGTGGTCTTTCGGTCCGCCACCGAGGCCACCCGCGTACATCCGATCCAGGTGTGGCGCACTCCTTTCCAGAGCGAGGAGTTCGCTGCCAGTGCTCCTACCGACGGATCGTACCTGGCCAAGGTCGGCAACCGCGATCTCGTGCGCGGCATCAGCGACGCGATCTCGATCTGCCGCCTCGGCGACGTCGCCGAGCCCTCGCGGCGGCTCTACGAATCGCTGCTGCGCGAGCTCTCGCGCTTCGTCGACGCGTACTACTGGCTCGGCCACGCCGAAGCGTTGGATCTGCTGTCGGTCGTCACCGACGTCCGCAAAACCGCCGAATCGATCATCGACGAGTTCGAAAAAGCCGAGGCCGTCCGCCTTCGCTCGAGCGAGGCGCTCGCCAAAGCCGAGAAGAAGATCGACGCCACGCTCGAGTCCGTTCGCCTCGAGACCCGGAAGGACGTCGAGACCTTCTTGGTCACGCTGTCGGCACTGCGCAGCGAGCGCGGCAGCCTGGTGCAGCTCCGCGAGATGCGCAGCATCGACTTCGCCAAGGTCGACGCACTCGACGCCGCGGTACGCGCGACCTTCGACGCCACCAGCCGCGCGTGTGTCGACCTGCTCGCAACCGGCACCGCGTTCGCGCCGTTCACCAGGAGCCTGGCCGAGGTCGGAACGCTGGCCGACGCCGCCAGCAAAACGCCCGAGCTGACCCCGCACGAGGCCCGGATCATCGAGCTCGAGGCCGGCCTGACCTTGCTGAACGGCGTGATCACCAACCTCGTCATCGACGATCCGACGGTGCGCACGCGCATCCTCGAAGATCTCGGCCTGTCCTTCGGCGAGCTCAATCGTGCCCGCGCGCTGGTGCAGAGCAAGAAGAAGGAGCTTTTTCTCTGCGAGGGCAAAGCCGAGTTCGCCGCGCAGCGCTCGGTGTTCGCGCAGGCGGTGTCCAGCGCGCTCGCCTTGGCCGACACGCCGGAAAAGTGCGATGCCGGGCTTGCGCGTCTGTTGCTCGTGGTCGAAGAGCTCGAAGGCAAGTTTGGTCAGATCGACGAGTTTCTCCTGGAGCTCGGCCAGCAGCGCCAGGATCTCTCCGACGCGTTCGGCGCGCGCCGCCAGAGTCTCCAGGACGAGCGGCAAAGGCGCACCTCCACCCTGGCGCAGGCCGCCGATCGCATGCTGGGCGGAATCGACAAGCGGGCACGCGCCTCCAAGGCGGAAGACGAGCTGTTCGCGTACTTCGCGTCCGACGCCATGGTCGAGAAAGTCGGTGCACTCGCCACGCAGCTGGCCGACCTCGGCGACACCGTCCGCGCCGACGAGGTGCGCACCCGCCTCGCGTCCGTTCGCCAAGACGCGCTGCGTTCCCTGCGCGACAAGCAGGATTTGTCGGCCGACGGGCCCGGCATCGTCAAGCTCGGGCCATCCGCCTTCAGCGTACAGGAGCAGCCGATCGAGCTCGTGCTGGTGAAGGCCGGCGACGGCCTGTCGGTCCACCTGACCGGCACCGATTTCTACCATCCCATCGACGACGCTGCGCTGAACGCTTCGAGGGAGCTTTGGGAGCAAACCCTGGTGTCCGAGGCTGCCGGCTACTCGCGCGGCGAGTACTTGGCGGCTGGGATGCTGTTCGACGCCGAGGCGGGCGGTACACTCGGCGAGCTCGCACGCCTTTCGCATCGACCCGAAGAGCTGTCCCGGCTCGTGCGAGAGAGCGCCGTGGCCCGCATCGAAGAGGGCTACGAGCGCGGCATCCACGACGCCGACGCGGCGCTGCTGCTCGCGAAGCTGGTGCCTGCGTACGCCGCCGCCGAGCTGCTGCGCTACCGTCCCGCCGACCGCGCGCTCGCCTGCGTGTTCTGGGCGCAC
>JAYUXI010000682.1:0-6298 GCA_043753085.1 Myxococcales bacterium
TCCAGCATCTTCAGCAGCGCATTGGCGGCCGACGTACCCAGCTCCTCGGCGCCGCGCACCACGAACACGCGCGCCTTGCCTTCGTGCGGACCGTAGGCGGCGTGCGCCAGCACCACGGTGCGGATCTGATCGACGGAGATCTCCTGGCTCTCGGCGCTCTTGCGACCGATCACGCCCGGCTCGTAGAGGCCCCGACCGACCACCGCCACATCCGGGTGGCGCGGCCGGCGCTCGCCGTCGCGCAAGACGGCACGCTCGCATGCGCTGCACGTCGCGCAGGCGCGGGTGCCGGTGGCCACGCGCCTTTCGCACACCAGCGCCTGGGCCAGTGCCAGCGCCGCGAGGAACTTGCCCACGCCTTCGGGCCCCTCGAACATGTATGCATGGTGCACGCGATCGCGGGCTAGCGAACGCGCGAGGATTTCGCGCGCGGTGTCCTGGCCTTCGAGCAGCGAAAACAGGTCCATCAGCTGCCCCGGAACGTGGCGGCGCGCTTCTCGACGAAGGCCTGCATTCCTTCGCGCTGGTCGCCCGTCCCGAAGAGTGCAGCGAACGCTTGCGTCTCGAGCTCGTTGGCCACAGCCAGCGGTACGCCTTCGCCCTGCTGCAGCACGCGCTTGGCCTGGGCCACGGCGAGGGGTCCCTTTTCGGCGATGTTCGCCGCGGCGGCCAACGCGTGCGCGAGCAGCTCTGCTCCGGGCAGCACGGCATTCACCAGGCCGATGCGAAGCGCCTCGTCGGCGCCGATCAGCGCTCCGGTAAAACATAGCTCGCGGGCGCGCGCGATGCCCACGCGCCGGGCCAGACGCTGGGTGCCGCCGAAGCCGGGAATCACGCCCAGGTTGACCTCGGGTTGACCGAACTTGGCGCGATCGCTCGCGTAGAGAAAGTCGCAGGCGAGAGCGAGCTCGCACCCGCCACCGAGCGCGAAGCCGTTGACCGCGCCGATCACCGGGAACGCAGCCGACTCCATCGCGCGAAAGGCCGCGTGTCCGACGCCCGAAAAGCTGCGCGCCTGCGCGGCGGTCATGGCCTGCATCGCCGCGATGTCCGCGCCGGCGGCGAAGGCTTTTTCTCCCGCCCCGGTGATCACTACCGCGCGCACGGCCGGGTTGCCTGCAAGCTCGCGAAACGTCGCTTCGAGCTCACCGAGCAGCTCGGCGTTCAGCGCGTTGAGCTTGTCCGGACGGTTCAGCGTGAGCAACACGACGGCGCCGTGCTCTTGTCGAAGGACGGTGCTCATCGGTTCTCGTGGGCTCCGCGGGCGTGATACTCGGTTGCGTGCACCAGCATGAGATCCATCTACCATAGGATCCGCATTTGCTCCGTCACCGCGCTCGCGGTGATCGCGCTTGGTTGCGCCAAACCCGACGTGCTGCAGCGTGCCCTTTCGTACTCGCACCAGCACGACGACCCGAAGGCCATCGAGCTGCTCCGCGCGCACCTGCGCGCCCATCCGAACGATCTGCCGCCGCGGCGCCTGCTCGTTCGCGTGCTGGCAGCCAGCTCGGACGTCCCGGCGGCCTTGCGCGAAGTCGACGAGCTGGCCCGCCACGTCCCGCAGGGCGATCCCAGCCCGGCACTCGAACGCGGTCACGTGCTCGAGCTGGCCCACCGCTTCGACGAGGCGCTCGCCGCCTACGACGACGCGGCGGCCGCGGCGCCCACCGATCCGCGCGGCCCGCGCGAGGGCGGATTGCGCTGCGCACACTGGGGCGAGGCCGAAGAAGCCTTGCCGCGGCTCGAGGAGGCGCAGCGGCGCGGCGCCCGAGACGCGGAGCTCTGGCACGTGCTGGGAGCGGTGCGGGCGAGCCTGGGTGACGCGGACGGAGCGCTGGACGCGTACCGCCGCGTCGAGCTCGCCGATCCGCAGCGTCTCGAGGGCCGCATCGGCATGGCCTCGCTGGCGCTGGCTCGGCGCGATCACGCGGCGGCGCTCGTCCAGTACGACGAGCTGTCGAAACGCAAGCCACGCGACGCGACCTTCGTGCTGGCGCGCGCCTACTGCCTGGCGCGCCTCGGTCGCCGCGCCGATGCGCGCGCCGCGCTGGATCACGCCCAAGAGCTCGGCGCGCCTGGCGCCAACGTGGCAAAAGTTCAAACCCTGGTCGGTCCGTGAGGCCTCACGGCTGGCAGAGGTACCCCTGATCGATGAAGTCGTTGCCGCCGCCGTCGCGGAACGGCTGGCAGGCAAAACCAGGGCTGTACGCCGCGCACGGATCCGGCTTGCTCGGATCGCAAAGGGCGCCCTGCGAGACGGTGGGCGGGCAGGCGGCGGTTGCCTTGCACTCGACCGTTTGGGGCACGCCGGCTCCGTTGTTGGCGCTGCAACACACCTCGCCGGCGCCGCAGTCGTCCTTGTCGTCGCACGGCAGCGTGGTCTCGGTCGCGGCGCAGGCGGCCTTGCAGCCGTAAGGACCGAGCGCGCCCGTGGGAGCTCGGCCGGCGCAGCAGACCAGCGGCGCGTTGCAGTAGCCGACCGCGCCACTGCAGAATACACCCAACGGGTCGGGATCCGCCACGGGTGCATCGGGCGCTGCGTCGGGCGTGCCGCTGCTGCTCGCACCGCCCGAGCTGCTGGTCTGGCTTGCGTCCGTGTCACCACCACTCGAGTTGCTCGTGGCCGGCGCGTCGGTGGGGACACTGGCGTCGATCACGACGTTCGGGTCGAACAGATCGGAGGCCGCCGCACCTTGGCAGGCCGCCACGAGGGCGATCCCGCCGCACAACCACGCCATGTGCCGAAAGCTCATCGACGGGAGTCTACCGCGCGGCCTCGGCGAGCGCATCCCCAAGGTGCCGCCGCACTGGAAAGCGGGCGGGCGGCGGCCTAGGTATGGAGGGGTGGAGCAAGCACCCAAATCTCGCTACGAGCCGAAACCCGCCTGGCTGAAGGTGCGGGCGCCCGGCGGCGAAAAGTACACGGAGCTGAAATCCACGTTCCGTAAGCTCGATCTGCATACGGTATGCGAAGAAGCGCGCTGCCCGAACGTGGGCGAGTGCTGGGCCGAAGGCACCGCCACGGTCATGCTGCTGGGCGACACGTGCACGCGCGGCTGTCGCTTCTGTGCCGTTACCACGGGCAACCCGCGCGGCGCGGTCGACGTGCGCGAGCCGGAGCACGTAGCGCGTGCGCTGTCGACCATGCGGTTGCAATACGTGGTGCTCACCATGGTCGATCGCGATGATCTGCTGGACGGCGGGGCCAGCCACGTCGCCCGCACGGTCACGCGCTTGAAGGAGCTCCGCCCCGACATGCTCGTCGAGACCCTGCTCGGCGACTTCATGGGCAACCTCGGCTACGTGGACGTCACCGTCGACGCCAAGCCCGACGTCTGGGCGCACAACATCGAGGTGGTGCGGCGTCTGCAGCGCGCCATTCGCGACGTGCGCTGCAGCTACGAGCGTTCGCTGGCGGTGCTCGCACGCGCCAAGGAGCGCGGTCCGTCGCGCATCACCAAGTCGTCGATCATGGTAGGCATCGGCGAGACCGACGACGAAGTGCTCGAGACCCTGGCAGACCTCCGGGCCGCTGGCGTCGACATCGTCACGCTGGGGCAGTACCTGCGGCCTACACCCAAGCACGCAGCGGTGGACCGTTTCGTGACCCCCGAGCAGTTCGACGCGTTTGCGGCGCACGCCAAGTCGTTGGGCTTTGCCTACACGGCCAGCGGGCCACTGGTGCGCAGCTCGTACAAGGCAGCCGAGGTGTTCGTGCGCAGCGTGCTGGCGCCGGGCGATCCGGTCGAGGCTTCGCGAATCCTCGACGAACGCCTGCGCGAAGCCAAGGCAGCCTCCGAAGCAGCCGGCGGCGAGCCCAGCGAGCAAACCGAGAGCGCGTGGACGGCGCGCGCCGCGCAGGCGTTGCTCATCCCCGCCGCCAGCCTCGTCCGAAGACCCTGAGCAGGGTACGCGCTCTCCTCGGCTCGACTCGACTGTCGTGTTCGTACCGCAGAGACCATGTGCCCAGACGTGCGACTCGAGACCTCTGCCGCTCTCCCATGCGGCCAAAGTGCGGCGGCGGCCCTATCATCCCGAACGGAAGGATCGACCTGGGGGTCGATGCGTCCAAAGGAAAATCCATGAAGCGATCGCACGTTCTTGCCTCGGTCTTTGCCGCTCTCTCGCTGGTGCCCGCCGCGGCCTCCGCGCAAACCGCGCCGACGTTCGCCGAGCGAGCAGAAACGACGGGCCGCAGCATCGTCGACTTCGCCGACGACGTGTCGGACGCCGAAGCTGCCGAGCTGGCGGCGCGCTACGGCGTGTCGCTCACCGACAACAGCCCCGGCATCCACGACGACGACCACCTCTTCGTCGGCCCGCTCGATGCCGCGCACGCAGCAGCCCTCGCTCGCGATCCGCGCGTCGAAGGCGTCGAGTCCGAGACCACGCTGAGCGCCTCGTTCGTCCCCGACGATCCGAAGTACACCGAGCAGTGGCACCTCACCCGCGTCGGCGCCGAGTCCGCCTGGGAATACGGCTGCGGCCGCGGCGTCACCGTGGCGGTCATCGACACGGGTGTGGCCTGCTTCGACAAGGGCCCCTTCACCAAGGGCACGGATCTCGCCGGAACCCGTTGTGTGGCGGGCTACAACTTCTCGAACGGCACCGACGATGCGTCGGACGATCACGGGCACGGTACGCACGTCGCCGGCACCATCGCGCAGACCACGCACAACGGCATGGGCACGGCCGGCCTCGCGTATTGCGCCAATCTCATGCCCATCAAGGTGCTCTCGGATTCCGGATCCGGCACCAACACCAACGTTGCCGAGGGCATTCGCTTCGCCGCCGATCACGGCGCCCAGGTCATGAATTTGTCGCTCGGTGGTCCGTTCCCCTCGGCCGTCATCGCCAAGGCCGTCAAACACGCGCAGGAAAAGGGCGTGCTGGTCGTCGCCGCCGCCGGCAATTCGGGTCGCAGCGTCGGCTACCCGGCTGCGTACGACGGCGTGCTTGCCGTGTCCGCCACCGACAGCAACGACGCACTCGCGTGGTTCTCGTCGCGCGGCAAGCAGGTTGGGATCGCGGCGCCTGGCGTCGGCGTCACCCAGCAAACCGTCTGCAACGGCGGGCTGGATCGCTGCGAGCAGTTCGCGACATGGAACGGCACCAGCATGGCCACTCCCCACGTGGCCGGCGCCGCCGCAATGCTCATCGGCTCTGGCATGACCGACACGAACGTCGTGCGCGCGACGCTGGAGGCGACCTCGCGGCCGAAGGAAAACCCCGAGCACTTCGGCGCCGGCATCCTCGACGTGGGCGCCGCCGCCAAGCAAGCGTTCTTCTCGCACGCGTGGATGCGCGGCCTCGCCATCTTCCTGGCTCTCGGGCTGGTGCGGCGTCGCATCCTCAAAGGCGGCGGCGTATTCTCGTGGGGGCCCGCGGCTACATTGGGCGCCCTGCTGTCCGGCGTTGGCCTCGTGGTATTCGCGCCCTGGCTGGGCCTCGTCGGCAAGTCAGGCGCATGGGCCGGCGCGTTCGGCGCGCAGGCTCGCATCGCAGCCGAGCTGCTGTCGCGTCCGCTCGGCGAGTGGGGGATTCCATTGTTCGGCGCCGGCGCGCACGGCGTCCTCGTGTATGGTGCAGCCATCCCCATGCTGGCGCTCGCGATGTTCGGATTCGGCATCAAGAAGCTGCGCGGCCTCACCGGCGGCGTGGCGGTCGGCACCGCGGCCTACGCGGGCGTCCTGGCGTACACGGCAGACGTCCACGCGGTCGGCGGCAGCTTCTTGCTGCGGCTCGTGCTGGTGCCTACGGTGCTGGCCGCCATCTGGCTGGCTCGCCACTCGCTCGACACCAAGCGCGGATAGCGCGCTGCTTTTGGCTCGCCGCCGCGGCAGCGAGCCAAGTCGCTCACCGCCGGACTCGGATCGGCGCATGCACCGCCAGGGCGTGCTCGAGCCACTCGAAGAACGCGCGCAGCTTGGCGCTCGGGTGCCGGCTGGGTGCGAACGCTACGTAACGCCGTAACCTGGCTGTGCGGCTTCCAGTTGGAGCTCGAGGTAATTGCCAAGCTCCCGTTCACCGACTGACCGCGAACGACAGCTGCGGGCGCCGGCCACGGCTGCCTTCGCAGCGCGATGCGAAGCGCCCTCGAGTTCACGGGAGCGTGATACGCTCACGTCGATGTCACTGAAGATTGATCAGGACCATTCCCGCTTCCGCTCCATCGTGAAGGGGAAGATTCGCGACAATCTCAAGAAGTACATCTCGTCGGGCGAGCTGATCGGCAAGCAGGGAAAAGACCTCGTCTCGATTCCAATCCCGCAAATCGACATCCCGCACTTCGTCTTCG
>JAYUXI010000683.1:0-2543 GCA_043753085.1 Myxococcales bacterium
TAAGCCGGCCGGGCAGCTGCCCGCGAGGTAAGCTGCACGCTCCCGCTGCGGGACAATTCAGTGCAACGAATTACAAGTCGGTGACAAAGCCGCGGCGGCGTTGATCCAAGATCAATGCATGCAAATCGTGTTGTGCGTGGCGTACTTCCTCGTGCTCGGCCTGCTGGCCAGCTACGGGCTCCATCGCTCCCACCTCGTGTTCACGTGCTGGCGCAACCGCAAGAAGCTGGCGATCACCAAGCTCGGAGTGCCCGCGCTCACGGCAGATTTCAGCGTCCCCAGCGCGGACGACGACGCGCTACCGCACGTCACCATCCAGCTCCCCCTGTACAACGAGGCCACCGTCGCCGAGCGCTTGCTCGACTACACGGCGCGCATCGAATACCCACGCAGCAAGCTCGAAATCCAGGTTCTCGACGACTCGAACGACGAAACGGCAGCACTCGTGCGCCGCCACGTCGCGCGCTTGGTCGCGTCCAATCCGCCGGAGGCGAGTGGCCCCCCGCAGAACGGAAGCGTCGCCGGCGGGGTCGACGTAGTCTACCTGCACCGCACCGACCGCACCGGCTACAAGGCCGGCGCGCTGGATGCCGGCCTGAAGCGCGCCAAGGGCGAGCTCGTCGCCGTGTTCGACGCCGACTTTTTGCCCGAGCCGGACTTTTTGCGCCGGGTGGTGCCGCACTTTCTCGAAGATGCGAAGGTTGGCATGGTCCAGGCCCGCTGGGGTCATCTCAACCGCGAGGCCAACCTGCTCACCCGCGTGCAGGCCCTCATGCTCGATGGCCACCATCTGGTCGAAAACCGCGCCCGCTACGCGTCGGGCTGGCTGTTCAACTTCTCGGGCACCGGCGGCATGTGGCGCAAACAAGCCATCCACGACGCCGGCGGCTGGCAGCACGACACGCTCACCGAGGACCTCGACCTCAGCTATCGCGCGCAGCTCTTTGGCTGGAAATTCGTTTACCGCGAGAACATCGTCACCCCGGCCGAGCTGCCGGAAGACGTATCGGCCTTCCGCGCCCAGCAGTTCCGCTGGGCCAAAGGCACCGTGCAGACTGCACGTAAGCTGATGAAGCGAGTGATGACCTCGGATCTGCGCTTGGGGCAGCGCGTGGAAGCATTCTTCCACCTCACGCCGCACTTCGCCTACCCACTCATGGTGCTGCTCAGCGTTCTGCTCCTGCCGGCGCTCATCCTCATGCCGGCCACCAATCCGCTCACCATGATGATCGTGGATCTGCCGCTCTGCATCGGGACCACCGGCTCGCTCGCTGCGTTCTACGCCATGGCCGAGTCGGCGCAGGGCCGCAGCCGCTGGGCCGCCATCCGCCTCTTGCCGGCGCTTCTCGCGCTCGGCGCGGGCCTCGCGCCGCACCTCTCCAAGGCCGTGTTCGACGGCTGGCGCGGCGTGGCGGGCGAGTTCGTCCGCACGCCCAAGGCCGGCAGTACGAAAGCCGGGCGTTACCGCGCCCGCGCCGATCTGCCGTTCGTCGAGATCGGCCTCGCCCTCGTGTCGATCGCCAGCACGATTGCCTCGGTCGAGACCGGCCATTGGTTCGCCACGCCCTTCGCGATGCTGTTTGCAGCGGGCTACAGCTACGTGGCCACCTTGGTCGTGCACGAGCAGTTCGCCCGCCGCGCCGCCGTCGTGACGGGCGAGCTCCGCACCGACAGTATCCCACCCGCCAGCGAGCTCGAAAGCGACCAGATTGGCTTGGCCGCGTGAAAAGCGGGTCGCTCTGTACGAACGGCTCAGCCGGTGCGATGCTCGGACGATGACGAAAGCAGAGATCGTCCAAGCGCTCTACGACCGCGTGGGCGGCTTCTCCAAGAAGGAAGCGGCAGACGCAGTCGACCAGGTGTTCGATCTCGTCAAGGAAACGCTGGCCCGCGCCGAGAAGGTGAAGATCAGCGGTTTCGGCAAGTTCACTTTGCGAGACAAGCGCCAGCGCACCGGCCGCAATCCGCAGACCGGCGAGCCGATGCCGATCCGCGAACGGCGCGTCCTCACCTTCCGGGTCAGCGAAATTCTGAAGCGCACCCTGAACCCCGAATCGAGCGAGCTCGAAGCCACAGCCGACGCGGCGCCAATCGCAGCTTCCGCCGACGGCAAGACAGTCGCCCACCCCGAGCCCCGTCGTGAACCCGCCGCTCTTCGCGATCCCAACGGAAGCCCGGTGGACGCCGGTCCCTCCCCACGCGCAAACCGCACCGCCTGACGTTTCCGCCACCCCGCAGGCGCGCGTGCTCTCGTGGGGTGCGCAAACCGACGGAGTGCGCACCGTCACGTCGGGCTGTTTCGGGTTCGAGCTGGGCGGCTACACGGACGAGCTAGCCAGCACTCTGTTCGATCGCATCGTGCCGTTCGCGGTGCGCGCCGCAGGCGGAGCGGGCGCGGCGGGGCTCACTCGCAATGCGTGGGAGGCGCACGGATTCGAGCGGCGCCAGGCGCTCGAGTTCCACACGCCGCGCGGCGTGCCAGCGCACGGCGTGCTTGCCTTCGGGTTCGCGGACGGCGAGCTGCAGGCATGCTTTTCCGTGTG